>JAFTEP010000086.1 GCA_017453605.1 Clostridia bacterium | reverse complement strand
GTCAGCGCAGCTGACTGATGAGGGGTCCCCGTGACAGAGACCGCTCCGTCACCCTCGTCTGAGCCAAAGCGAAGACGAAAATATAACGCTTCGTCACTGCAACAATTCCGAATTCCGCATTCCGAATTCCGCATTTTTATCGCGGGTCCGAAGGGCGAGAACCCTTCGGAAGCGGAAATCGGGGCCTCAGATGTCCAGATTGTCGACAAACCTTGCGTTCTGCTCGATGAAGTCGCGGCGCGGCTCGACCTTGTCGCCCATGAGGAGGCTGAACGCGGCGTCCGCGGCGTAGGCGTCGAGGACGTTGACCTGTATGAGGGTGCGGGTCTCGGGATCCATAGTGGTCTCCCAGAGCTGTTCGGCGTCCATTTCTCCCAAGCCCTTGTATCTCTCGGCCTGCGCGTTCGCGCCGAGCTTTTCGATGACGGCGTCGCGCTGTTCGTCGCTGAACGCGTATTCCTGCTGCTTGCCCTTGAAGACGCGGTAGAGCGGCGGCATCGCGCAGAAAACGTGTCCCTGCTCGATGAGGGGCCGCAGATAGCGGAAGAAGAAGGTCAGAAGCAGCGTCTTGAGGTGAGCGCCGTCGACGTCGGCATCAGCAATGAGGATGATCTTGCCGTAACGCAGCTTTGTGATGTCGAAATCGTCGCCGATCCCGGTGCCGAGCGCCTGGATGATCGGGGTGATCGAGAGATTGCCGTAGACCTTGTCGAGGCGCGATTTCTCGACGTTGAGGATCTTGCCTCTCAAGGGAAGGATCGCCTGGAACTCGCTGTTCCTGCCGTCCTTTGCGGTGCCGCCCGCGCTGTCTCCCTCGACGAGGAAGAGTTCGGTGTTCTCCGCGCTGCGGTCGCGGCAGTCGGCGAGCTTGTCCGGCAGACTTCCCGACTCGAGCGGGCTCTTGCGGCGTGTCAGCTCCCTCGCCTTTTTCGCCGCCTCTCTGGCGCGCGCGGCGCTGAGAGACTTCTCCATCAGCATTTTCGCGACCGCGGGATTTTCCTCGAAGAAGTCGCCGAGCTTTTCTCTGGTGAGCTGATCCACGAAGGGCCTGACGAAGGCGTTGCCGAGCTTTGTCTTGGTCTGACCCTCGAACTGCGCTTCGCTTACCTTCACGCTCACGACGGCGGTGATGCCCTCTCTGACGTCCTCGCCCGTGAAGAGCTTGTCGGAGTCTTTTAAGATGCCGTACTTTTTCGCGTAGTCGTTGTAGACTTTTGTGAGTCCCGTCTTGAAGCCGGTCTCGTGAGTGCCGCCCTCGGCGGTGTGTATGTTGTTTGCAAAGGTCAGGGTGTTGTCGGCGAAGCCGTCGTTGTACTGGATAGCGACCTCCGCCGTGCAGCCCTCCATAGTGCCGGAGTAGTAGATGACGTCTTTGTTCAAGGGCTCGCAGCGCTTGTTCGCGTTCAGAAATTCCACGAAGCTCTTTATGCCGCCGTCGAATTTAAGGAGGTTGTATTTTTTCTCCTGCTCCCTCTTGAAGCCGCGCTCGGTCTCGTCCTGTTCCTCGTCGATCGCGCTCTGGTCGCTCTGCGCCTCTTCGCGCTCGCGCTCTAATTTCTCAAAATCCCTGTCGTCGATCAGCTCGATAGTGATGCCCGCGTTCAGAAACGCCTGCTCTCTGAGGCGGTTGAGGATCGTCGTGTAGTCGTATTCTGTCTCCGTGAAGATCGTCTTGTCCGGCATGAACCTGACGTAGAGCCCGCTCTGATCGGTGTCTCCGAGACATTCGAGGGGTCTTGCGACGGCGCCGCGCTCGAAGCGCTCGGTGTATCTCTTGCCGTCGTGGCAGTTGTCGATCTCCATCCACTCGCTGAGCGCGTTGACGACGCTCGCGCCGACTCCGTGCAGACCGCCGGAGATCTTGTATCCGCCGCCGCCGAACTTGCCGCCGGCGTGAAGGATCGTGAAGACGACCTCCACCGTCGGGATCCCCATTTTCGGGTGTATCCCGCAGGGGACTCCTCTGCCGTTGTCCCTGACGCTGACGCTCCCGTCGTCGTGCAGGGTCACCGTGACCTTGTTGCACACTCCGGCGAGCGCCTCGTCTATGGAGTTGTCGACTATCTCGTAAATGAGATGGTGCAGACCTCTCTGCGAGGTCGAGCCTATATACATTCCCGGGCGTTTTCTGACCGCCTCGAGCCCTTCGAGCACCTGTATCTGCTGATCGTCGTATTTCAGGATCTCTTCCAATTTCTTATGACCTCCCCTTCGTCGATTCTTTCCTTCAGCGTCCGCGCCGAGATCGGCGAGACGTAGCACAGCTGTCCGTTTTTCTGATCGTAAGTTATCACGAGCGTCCGCGGCAGTTCGTCGCCGACCGTGCGGACCCTCCCGAGTCTTGACATTTTCTTCATATATTCCGTCGTCTGAACTGACGTGCTCTCGCCCTCGAGATCGACGATCATGACGACGCTTTCCCCGTCGAGACTGACGCCGCTTCCAATGTGGACAAACAATTTTTTATTTCCTTTTCCGTTATTCTTCCCGTTATTCTTCGGCGGTATATACTCCGCCCGAAACCCTGATCTTTTTCACGCCATCGGTCCCGTCGAAAAGAGAGGTGTCGCAGGAGGTGATGATGACCTGCCCTGAGCCGACGTTCGAGAGGATGAAGCCTCTTCTGTTTTCGTCGAGCTCGCTCAAAACGTCGTCGAGCAGAAACACCGGCGTTTCTCCGGTCAGTTCCCTGCTTATGTCGCCCTCCGCGAGCTTCATCGCGAGAACAATGCTCCTCTGCTGACCCTGCGAGGCGTAAAACCTCGCGCTTTTCCTGTCGAGCGTTATCTTTATATCGTCTCTGTGCGCGCCTCTCGGCGGCGACAGATTTTTGATCTCGGTCTCTCTGTGTTCTTCGAGAAGTTTTTTCAGCTCTTCGGAGGCGTTTTCTCCCGTAGGATCGACGTCGGATATGAACTCGAAGTCGAGCTTTTCGCCGCCCGAAGAGATCAGCTCGTAGTACTGCGCGGCCCTCTTTGAAAGAAGCTGCAGGTATTCCTTCCTCATCCGGCTGATCCTGACGCTCAGGACCGCGTACGCGCCGTCCCATATTTTTAATTGCTCGGGGTCGGCGTTTTTGCCGAAGCGCCTGAAAAGCGCGCTCCTCTGCGCGAAGACGCGGTTGAACTCGTTGTAGACGCTCACAAAATGGGATTTGAGCTGACAGACCGCCGCATCCGCAAAGGCTCTGCGCTCGCCCGGACCGTCCTTGACGAGCCTCAGATGCTCGGGGCAGAACAGGACCGCTCTGAACACACCGAGAAACTCGCTGAGTTTTTCCGGCTTGACGGAGTTTTTTTTCAGCGTCCGTCTGCCGATCTTGGGAAGCTCCGCGCTCAGCGTGACAAGTCTCGACTCATATTCTATCTGCGCTTCGATCTTCGCCGCGACGCTGTCGTGAGCGATCATTTCGCGGTACTTCGGGCATCTGAAGCTCTTCAGCCCCGCAAGATAATATATCGCTTCTATCGCGTTGGTCTTCCCCTGGGCGTTCAGACCGTAGAGCAGGTTGACTCCCGGCGAAAAAACGATCTCGCTGTCGGCGGCGTTTCTGAAATTATTCAGTTTCAGCGAATTTATCTTCATTCCCTGTTTTTCAGTTGTTGAGCACCACGGGAAGGACGAGATACAGATATTCGTCGTCGTCCGTGTCCGCCTTCGTGCTCTTTATGAGAAGCCCGTTCAGCTTTGTATTGAGCCTCATTTCGATCTTCTCGTCCTGGCTGATCGCCGCTCCTCTGAGCGCGTCGAGAAGATATCTGTGGTTGAAGCCGAGCGCCGCCTTGTCGCCCTCGACCTCCACGCCCACGACTTCCCTCGTTCTGCCCTGCGCGCTGGAGCACTTGAGTTCGAGTTCGTCTTCCGTGAGAGTGAACCTCATCGGGGTCTTGATCTTTTCCTCGGTCAGAAGTCCCGCTCTCTCGACCGCCCTCGTGATCTCGCCGAGACCGACGGTGATCTTCGTGCGGCAGTCCTTCGGGATAGAGCCGTGGAAATTGAGATAGGTCCCGTCAAGCAGCCTCGAGAAAAAGATCTTGTCGGCAAAGCTGAAGATCGCGTGCTTTCTTGCAAGCTCGATCCTGATCTTCTCGTCGCTGTCCTCCAGAAGCTTGAAGAGCTCCGCGATATTTTTGCCCGGCACAAGAAAACTGTCGCTGAAATTCGTCGTCAGTTCCGGCTCGACGGGGTTTCCCTTGGCGTCCTTGGGGTCGGTCTCGATCTTTCTTCTCGCAAGACTGATCCTGTATCCGTCGCAGGTGCAGATCTCCAGAAGCTTTTCGTCCACGCCGAAATAAACTCCCGTAAGAGTCGGCTTGTCGTCGGTCTGCGCGTAGCTGAACAGCACCTGCTGGAGCATCTTTTTCAGAAGGTTCTGCTTTATCTCGAAATATCTCTCTCCGGAAAGCGCGGGCAGAGTCGGAAACTCGGTGCCTGTCGATCCGCTGATCTCAAAGTTCGATTTTCCGCTCTTAATGGAGGTGATGAACTTGTCGTCGCTCTCAAGATCCATCAGTCCGCCGGGCAGATTTTTCACTATAAGAGAGAGTCTGTGGCCGTCGATGAGCATACAGCCGCCGTCTTCCACCTCGCATTCGACGGTAGAGGTCACGCCCTTCTGCAGATCGTAGCCCGTCAGCGTCAGCGTTCCGGCGTCCTTGTCCGCCTCGAGCCTCACGCTCGACAGAACGCTCAGCGCGCTCTTCGGAGTCAGCGCGCACAAAGTCGGCGTCAAAGCCTCGCTCAGTCTTCTTGAGTCTATCCTTATTTTCATCGCCGCTTCTCCTTTTTTATATTGGTTTTTTTATTTTTTTATATCGGAACCTTTTTTTCAAAAAAGGTTCCGGACCTCCAAAAAACTTCTGAGTCGGAGGATTTTTTGCCGTCCGGGTTTCCTATATAAAGTCCGTTCCGGGACCGTCGGGAATTTTTCGCCTCACGCGTTTTTTCCACAGCCGGTTTTTTCTTCGGCGAACGTCAGCGCGGCGCGAGCCGCTTTTGCTATTTGATTATTTATTTATTTAATATTGTAGCAGTAGCAGTAGTAGTGCCGGTGAAATCGGTGGAAACGCTTTCCGGTCCCGAAATATCACGCTCTGAGCGCGCCTTTCCGGAGAGGAAAACTCTTGAAAAAAATCTAAAAAATCTCTCTTGCGGCTGAAAAACACTTTTTTCACGCTTTTTTCCGGGGCAAAAGTGGAAAAATCATTGAAAATCTTTTTTATGCCGCATATATCCCGCCGCTGTTTTTCATACCTTTTGAACGGCTTTTCAACAGGGTTTTACTCAATGATTCGGAAGTGTTTTATGATCCCGGCGATCGGTTTTCGTCTTCGCTTTGGCTCAGACGGGGGGGAATGCGGAATTCGGAATTCGGAATTCGGAATTGTTGCAGTGACGAAGCGTTATATTTTCGCCTTCGCTTTCGCTCCGGCGAGGGGAACGGAGCGGTTTTTGTTACGGGGACCCCTCATCCGTCTGCTCCGCAGACACCTTCCCCCAAGGGGGAAGGCCTATATACAGCACTTATCTTTGTTGATTAACAGAAAAAAGAAGCGGTGTCCCCTCATCAGTCTGCGCGAAAAATCCTCTCGGTCGCTTCGCGTTCTTACCTTTTCGCGCGCAGCCAGCTTCCCCTCCAGGGGGAAGCCTTGAGTGCCGCAGTTTTAATTGTAGATTAACAAATGATTTGTCGCGTAAATCTTTAGTATTTCGTTTTTACTATTACAATCAGCAATCAAAGTGTTTTCTTTATTATTCAGAAAAACGCTTTGGCTCTATGTTAAGTC
>JAFTEP010000085.1 GCA_017453605.1 Clostridia bacterium | reverse complement strand
TTGTATTTTGATCGCCGCCGTGATGTGCTTCGCCGCCGCGGGCTGCGGCGCTTCTCAGGACGGAAGACCCGCTCAGGGCAATCAGGGCAAATCTGTCAACGACGTGCTGAACGAAAAAATGAATGAAAGCACTCGGGCGGCGGATAGCTCGTCAGATCAGAGCAAAAACGACTCTTCACCAACTTCTCAGGTCGTGGATGACGCCCCCGTTGAAAGCGTCAAAGAAAACACGATTGAAAACCCATCAGAACAAAGCCAAAACGATACATCATCCGTCACTCAGCCCGTTGACGCGGGTCCCGTCGACGTCGATCTGACAAAGCTCAGCTCAACAATGGTATATTCCGAGGTTTACAACATGACGTACTCGCCCGAAGACTATACGGGCAAGCGGGTCAGGATGAGAGGGTCGTTCGCTTATGCGGAGGGCGACGGAAGATACTACTTCGCCTGTATCATCGCAGACGCCACCGCCTGCTGCGCGCAGGGGATCGAGTTCGTCCTGAAAGACGAACGGAAATTCCCGGACGAATACCCGGCAGAGGGAGCGGAAATAACCGTTGTGGGCGTATTTGAAACCTACAATGAAGGTACGTTTCAATACTGTCAGCTGACCGACGCGGTTATGGAATGAGTTCACAGGAGGACTTCAGCTCACGCAAGGCAGTTTGCAAGGCACGACGCGCTTTTGACGGCGACAGGCTGTCAAAGGCGCGTTTGCGCCGGTTTTGAGAAAAAACAGGAATCAGATCGGTCTCAGAGCCAAACGCAAAACCGGGACGCCTGCTCTGACGCAAGCGTCCCGGAACGAAGCTTTTTTTACGGCCGGTCATCCTTCCGTAGCCGCGCCGGCGACCGGCGCGGTCCAAAGCGACAGGATCGACGTCGATCTGACGCAGCTGAGCTCCACAATGGTCTACTCCGAGGTCTACAGTATGTTGACGGAGCCTGAGATCTTTCTCGGGAAGAAGATCAAAATGAAGGGCAGCTTCGCATACGCCCAGGGAGACGGCAGATACTATTTCGCCTGCATCATCGCGGACGCGACTGCCTGCTGCTCCCAGGGAATCGAGTTCGTTCTCGGCGAAGAAAGGAGTTTTCCAGACGAATACCCCGGCGTCGGCGAGGAGATAACGGTCGAGGGGATCTTCGACACATACTACGAGGGAGAGAACAGATACTGCCAGCTCATAAACGCCGAGATGTGCTGAAATATCCTTTTTTTCATATCAAAAAGTCAAAAAGCTCCGCTTTGCCGGGGCTTTTTTGCCGAATTAACTTGAAAAAATCCGCCGGATGTGGTAAAGTATGCATTAAAGGCGTTTGAAGACAAAACGGACGGCAAAACGCGGGCGGGAGGCAAAAAAATGTCATTTGAAGGATATAAGCGCATAGATTTCAGGGTGAACGGCAGGGACAGCGTCATCATCTGCCCCGAAAAGCCCATAGAGGGCAATCCATGGATCTGGAAGACAGAATTTTTCGAGGCGTTCAACTACGCCGAGAGGGCTCTTCTGGAGCGCGGCTTCCACCTGGCTTATCATAAGGTCAGCGATCTTTACGGCTGCCCGGAATCGGTTGAGATGATGAAGGAGTTCTACGACGCGGCGACGGGCGAGTACGGACTGAACAAGAAGACGGCCCTCTTCGGATTCAGCCGCGGAGGACTCTACGCGTTCAACTTCGCGCTGAAATATCCCGGATGCGCGGCGGCGGTATATCTCGACGCGCCCGTTCTCGACGTCTATTCCTGGCCGGGCGGCTTCGGTCACGGCGAGGGACATCCGCAGTGCTGGGAGCAGTGCAAAAAGATTTACGGCATCACCGACGAGGGCAGAGCTGATTTCAAGGGCAATCCGCTCGATCACGCAGAGGAATTTGCCGCTTTGGGCATCCCGACTCTTCTTATCTGCGGTGCGGTCGACAGGGTCGTTCCGTACGACGAGAACGGCGAGCTGTTCTACAATAAAATGAAGGCGGCGGGAGGAAAGATAGAACAGATCGTCAAGCCCGACTGCGACCACCATCCACACAGCCTACATGAGCCGGAGCCGATCTGCGATTTCGTTTACGGGGCCTACGGACTCAAATAATTATTTTTTATCACATTTATCAGAAAGGGCAATATGCTTTTCGGAAAATACTTAAACAAGTTTTATAAAAAATACTGGTACTTCTTTCTGATCGGCATCCTCATGCTGATCGTGATAGACTACGTCCAGCTTTTTGAGCCGATCTTTTTGGGTCAGCTCGTCGACCACCTCTCCGAGGGCGACCCCAAAGCGTCGTTTGTCGGTCCGCTCTGTCTGAAGCTGATCGGCATCGCCGCCGCGATGTTCGTCGGGAGGATGGTCTGGCGCTTCACGCTCTTCAACGCCTCTCAGCGTATCGAATCGGGTCTCAGGCGCGATATGTTTTCAAAGAGCGAGAGGCTCGCTCCCGGCTACTATCACGCGACGAAGGTCGGCTCCATAATGTCCTGGTTCACGACTGACCTCGAGACCATCGAGGAGTTCACCGGCTTCGGCACGGTCCAGCTCGTCGACGCGCTCTTTCTGGGGATCCTCGTCATCGTCAGGATGTTCATTCTCGACTGGGTCATGACGCTTTTCGCGCTGATCCCGATGACCCTCATCATCGTGTGGGGCGCGCTGGTCGAGAAATTCATGGCGGCAAAATGGGAAGAGCGCCAGGAGAAATACGACCGTATGTACGACTTCGCGCAGGAGAACTTCACCGGCATCAGCGTCATCAAGGCGTTCGTTAAGGAGACCGGCGAGATCCGCGCGTTCGCCAAGGTCGCCAAAAAGAACAAGGAAGCGAATATCTCCTACGTGAGGGTCTCGGTGATCTTCGACACCCTGATCGAAATAATCATCGCGATCATCCTCTCCATGATCCTCGGCTTCGGCGCCTGGTTCGTGTGGGCGGGTCTGAACGGAGCGCCCGTCGTGATCTTCTCGCACTCGGTCGAGCTCAGCGCAGGTCAGCTCATCACCTTCATCGGCTACTTCGACACTCTTATCTGGCCGATGATCGCTCTCGGCTCGCTGTTCAGCATGAGAGGGCGCGCGAAGGCGTCGCTCAAGAGAGTCACCGAATTTCTCGACGCGACCGAGGACGTCAAGGATCCCGAGGACCCCGAGATACTCGAGAACGTGAAGGGCGACATCGAATTCAGAAACTGCAGCTTCGCCTATCCCTCGTCCCCGGACGTCCCGGTCATTGACAACGTCTCTCTGAAGATCAACGCCGGAGAACTGATCGGCGTGGTCGGAAGAGTCGGCAGCGGCAAAACGACGCTGATGACGCTCCTTTCGAGGCTCTACAACTTCGACGAGGGCACCGTGTTCATCGACGGTAAGGATCTGATGAAGTGCAGTCTCGCCTCGGTACGCGGCGCGCTCGCGTTCGTTCCGCAGGACAACTTCCTGTTCTCCGACACGGTCGGCGGCAACATAGCCTTCTCCAGGACCGACGCCTCTAAAGAGAGCGTTTCCGAGGCGGCGGAGTTCGCCGACGTCGCGGACAATATCGCCTCCTTCACCGACGGCTACGATACGCTGACCGGCGAACGCGGCGTCACGCTCTCCGGCGGACAGAAGCAGAGGGTCTCTCTCGCGAGGGCGTATCTGAAGGATTCCCCGATAATGATCCTCGACGACTCCGTCTCGGCGGTCGACGTCAAGACCGAGGAGAACATCCTCGAGAACATCCGTACGAAGCGCAAGGGACGCACTACCGTCATCATCGCCTCGCGCGTCTCGTCCGTCGCTCACGCCGACAGGATAATCGTGCTGAACGGCGGCAGGCTCGAGGCGTTCGACACGCCCGAGAACCTGATGAAGATATCTGAGACCTACGCGAAGATGGTCTATCTCCAGGAGCTCGAAAAAGAAGTCAAGGGGGAGGTGTGAGACGTGCCTTTCGGTGAGTTTGATGATTTTGATGAGAAAAACCGGCTTGCCGGCGACAAAAAGATCCCGTTCGGGATATTCGTGAAGCGCGTAGCGGGCTATCTCAAGCCCGAATGGCCGAGATTCGCCGCCGCCGCCCTGCTTCTGGTGATAAACGTCGTCCTCGACATCCTGCTCCCGCTGATAACCTCCCGCATAACCGACGATCTGACCTCCGGCGCTCCCGTGCTGTCAAAACTCATCATCCTCGCGGCCGTGTATCTCGCGGTCTGCCTTGTCAACAATATCTTCTTGTATTTCGAGTCGATGCTCCTCCAGAAGGCGGGCCAGCAGATAATCTACAACCTCAGGGTCGACGTCTTCTCGCATATAGAGGACATGAGCCGGAGCCAGTTCGCGCAGATGCCCGTGGGCTCTCTTGTGACGCGCGTCACGAGCTACACGCAGTCGATGAGCGACCTTTTCACTAACGTCATCGTCAGCGTGATAAAGAACTTTTTCACGGTCTTCGGCGTCTACGTCATAATGTTCTTCATCAACTGGAAGCTCGCGCTGATAATGCTCGTCCCGGTGACGGTCATCTTCGTTTCGTCGCTGATCTTCTCAAGATACGTCGGCGGCGCGTTCAGGGCGGAGAGAAAGAAGCTTTCGGAGCTCAACGCGTTTATGAGCGAGAACCTCTCGGGGATGAAGACGATCCAGCTCTTCTGCCGCGAGGAGAAGAAGCTCGGGGAATTCGACGAAAAGAACGACGGCTTCAGAAAGGCGAGATTCAACGTCATCAAGGGCTTCGGGCTCTACAGACCCTTCGTCACCCTCGTCTACGTCTCGACGATTGCGCTGATCTTCTGGTTCGGCGTTCAGATCGGGCTGACTCCCGGCTCCGTCGTGGCTTTCTATCTCTACGCCGGACGCTTCTTCCATCCGGTAGAACAGCTCGCCGACCAGCTCAACAACATCCAGCGCGCTCGCAGCGCGTCCGAGAGGCTCTTCAACCTGCTCGACGTCGAGCCCGAGGTCAGGGATCTTCCCGACGCGCTTGAGCTCGGAAAGGTCGAGGGCAGGATCGAGTTCAAGAACGTGTGGTTCGCCTACGAGGGCGAGAACTGGATCTTAAAGGACGTTTCCTTCGTGATCGAGCCCGGTCAGACCTGCGCCTTCGTCGGGGCGACCGGCGCGGGCAAAACGACGATCCTCGGACTGATCGTCAGGAACTACGAGATCCAGAAGGGTCAGATCCTCATAGACGGCGTGGATATCGCGAAAATAAAGATCAAATCTCTGAGAAAAGCCGTCGGACAGATGCTCCAGGACGTCTTCCTGTTCTCAGGCACGGTGAAGACCAACCTCTCGCTGCACGACGAGAGCGTCACGGACGAAGAGATCGAAGAAGCCTGCAGATACGTCAGCGCGGACAGCTTCATAGAAAAGCTCCCCAAGAAGTACGAGGAGCAGGTCGTGGAGCGCGGCGAGAACTTCTCGCAGGGACAGAGACAGCTTCTGTCCTTCGCGCGCACTGTCCTGCATAAGCCGCAGATTTTGATCCTCGACGAGGCGACCGCGAACATAGACACCGAAACGGAAGCGCTGATCCAGAAGTCGCTCGAGAAGATGCGCTCCATCGGCACGATGCTGGTGGTCGCGCACAGGCTCTCGACGATCCAGCACGCCGATCAGATCATCGTCCTGCAGAACGGCAGGATCATAGAAAGAGGCACCCACCAGAAGCTCCTTGCAAATCACGGCTACTACTGGAAGCTGTATAAAATGCAGTTCGAGAACAACGAATGATCCCGAAACAACGCAAAAGATCCCGGGGTCGGGAGAGTCCTTTTGGATTCTCCCGACCCCGGGACTGTTGTTGTCTTTCCGGCGCGGAGGGAAACGCCGGAATAGATCGACAGAATTAATCTTCCATCGTTACGCCTGATTCAACAAGTTCTTTGATATAATCAATCAGCTCTTTAAAAGTTCCCGTCAAAAAGAATTCTTCTTTTTCGACATTGTCCGGATCCGAACAATCAACATAGTAACAATGAGACAAACCGGAAAGCCCAACTTCAAATGAAATCCACTTTACCGGTACAGGATCGATTTTGTAGGAATAAAATTTTTTTGTTTCTGTTTGTTTCGAGTAAAAAAGCTTATTGAGTTCTGTTCCGACTTTTCTGCTGAATTCATCCATACTTGAATACCCTCTCAGATCGTCAGAACATGCAATATAGAAATTATCACCCGGGAATACGTTATGAAGTAAACTGCTGGACGTCCTTTTTAGTGTAGACCAAGCTTTTGCACAGGTGCGTTCACTGATAAGCTTTGCGGCCATAATGAATATCGGTTTAAAATAATGCTTTTCATAATAAGAGCATTTTCCTCTCAGATCTTTAAGTGGTTCATCTCTGCTGAACTCAAGTTCCGAAATATCAACATAATTGAAATTGACTTTTCCTTTAAATTCGGCACGAAGAAAATCGTAAGTCAGAGTGTCAAAAGCCGGATCGCGGTTTTCATACATCTCGACCGCTTCCGCTAAGATCTCCTGCACTTCTTCCTTTGTCAGATACCTTTTCAGACCGGTCTTAGGGTCGATATGCTCGGGATCTTCCGGCTCGGGAGAGTTGTTTACGCTTCTTTCAATCGACTGAGAAGAAGTTGTTTCTTTACCCGCGAGAGCGACGGATCCGCCGATTCCGGCTCCGATGATCATAATGACGGCTAAAACCAATAATATAACTTTTTTCATGTTTATATCCCCTTTTCCTTTCTTTTTTACTTCGTTGATTTGTGATTATTCTCTGCCCTCGCTCAAATCAAACCATTTTTATCACCTTCTTTTAGTTTAAATTGTAAACAGTATTAATAGTTGACAACCCGATGAATATTCCCCGAATTTTCATTTTTCCGACGGACGGCAGGGGCTATGTAGACTCCGTCTCTTTTTGTTCTCCGATTATATCACAAATAATTTTCTTTGTCAATAGTATATTTTAATGTCACCTATTGTCTTTATGTATTTCCGGAGGTCAAGAATATTCCCACGACGGGAAAGCTATGTGAGGGAGGAAACCTATTTATTTCCCGGCTTATGACGGACGGGACTCAGAGGAGAACGTACAGTATCACGCCGCCGTAAAACGGAGCGTTCGGATCGTCGTATAAGCTGACCGCGCTTTTTATCGCAAGCTGAAGCGCGGGGCGGGAGCCGTCGAGAAACAAATACGTCATTTCTTCGACGTAAGTCTCGGCGTTTTCGCAGTTTTCGCCGTAATACTCTAAGGCCGCCGCATTGACATCGTCCGCGATCGCGTCGATCTTCTCAACGTCGATCCCGGGAAGTGCGCCGGAGTCTACGGAGCCTATATACTCGATATCCCAGCTTATCAAGTCCCCGGTGTCAGCCACGGTGAAAAACGCTTTATCGAACGTCGGGATCTCGCCGACGTACTTTGTGATCTCGACTTTATAGCTGTTTATCACGTATCCGTCTTTATCCTGATCGGTCATTTGGATCGGGCTTCCCACCTGATCTATAGTATAAAGAGAAGCGTCGCCGACAAACGTTTCAAACGATTCCCAGGCAAGCCGGACGCATTCTTCGGCATTGAGCCTTGACGTTTCAGGATCCAAAGCGTGATTCTTAAGCTTTTCTTTATCGGAATAAAAGAACGAAACGAGCTTTCCGCTTTCGTGATCCACAGACAGAAGCCCGACGGCGTTTTCCGAATTGACGTCATATCTGTCGATCTGCGAATATGCGCTCTGACGGACTGCCGCGGAATCGCGGTAGTACCCTTCGAGCTCCGTTCCGTCCGGCAGAGTGTAAGTGAAAGAATAAGCCGCGTCCTTATCTATGAAAGGCTCCGTATAAAAGCTTATTTTTTCGTAGGGCAGTTTGCCCGCAAAGGAATCGGTCTCTCCCGGAGAAATCACGGTATAGCTTTCGTACCCGGAAAGCTCAGACGGGTCTTTTGTCTCGGTCTTTATTAATTCATCGGTGGAAACCGACGCCGATTCGGCTCCGGATTTTTGAACTGACTCCTTCGTCTTCGCGGCTGTTTTTTTCTGAGCATTTTCGCAGGAAAACAGCGCGGCGGCGATCAGAAAAACAAGAATGATCGAAAACAGTTTTTTCATAGTATTGCCTCCGGTTTTGAATCCAAATTGTAATTACGAGTTTTTTTTATTTTGAATAA
>JAFTEP010000084.1 GCA_017453605.1 Clostridia bacterium | reverse complement strand
GGCTGCATATTTTCGTCGTATATCGCCTCTATAGTCATCTTTTTGCCGTACTGTCCGGGAGTCAGATACTCGACTTCTTTTGATATGTCCATCTTGTTTTTCTGGATACATCTGTATAAGCCGGTCTTTTCATCGCGCGACTCGACAACCGCAAGAAAAGACTTTTCTTTAAGATATCCGGGAGCCGAGGCGAGATTCGCGTCGAGAAGCGGATGGGAAAAGAAATATCCCGTACAGTATTCTCTGTGTGATACTCCGTCGAGCTCCCTTTGCGATCTCGGGTCCGTCGAATAAGAAACCGGATCGGAAATGAATCTGTCAAGCTCCATTCTGTAGGCATTCGTGACAGCGGCGGTGTAATAGCTGCTCTTCATCCTTCCCTCGATCTTGAAGCAGTCTATCCCCGCTCTGACAAGTTCGGGTATGTGATCTATCAAACACATATCCTTCGATCCGAAAATATAAGTGCCTTCTTCGTGGATCTCAGCGTCGAGCTGTTCGGAAAGTCTCTTTTCTTCGCTGAAGTGATAGATCCATCTGCAGGGCTGAGTGCAGCTGCCGCGATTGGCGTCTCTGCCGGTATAGTATTCACTCAGCAGACATCTTCCCGAAAAAGAAACGCACATCGCGCCGTGAACGAAAACTTCGATCTCGAGTTCGGGAGGCGTTTTTTCTCTTATAAGCTTTATCTCGTCGAGCGAGAGTTCTCTTGCGAGAACGACTCTTTTGGCTCCCATTTTGTGCCATTCGAGGCAGGAGACCCAGTTGACGTTCGCTCCCTGCGTGGAAATGTGAACGGGAATATGCTCTATCAGTTTCCGGCAGAGACTGAACACGCCGAGATCGGCGACGATAACGGCGTCAGGTTTCAAGTCCCCTACCCTTTTCAGATACTCTTCGAGTTCGGGGATCTCTTGATTTCTCGGCATGGTGTTGACGGTCAGATATACTTTTTTGCCGAGCGAATGGACTTTTTTTACAGCTTTTTCGAGTTCTTCAATTGAAAAATTCCCGGCTGCCGCCCTCATTCCGAACTGTTCGCCAGAAAGATAGACGGCGTCAGCTCCGTATCGAAGCGCGTAAAGGAGCTTTTCGGGATTGCCCGCCGGAGCAAGAAGCTCCGGCGGACGAAGCGAAAAGTTCATCAGTCCTTGCAGAACGCCTTGAACGCAAGGTATGTGCTGTAAAGATCGAGCTTGGAGATCACCTCTACCGGCGCATGCATGGAGAGGACGGGCACACCGATATCGATAACGTCCGCGTTGAGCTTGGCGATGTATTTTGCAACGGTCCCGCCGCCGCCGACGTCGGTCTTGCCGAGCTCGGCGCTCTGCCAGCAGACCTTGTCGCGGTTGAGGATGCCCCTGATCTCGGCAAAGAACTCGGCGGTCGCGTCGTTGGTGGAGGATTTTCCGCCGCCTCCGGTGTATTTTGTCAGAACGACGCCGTGGTTAATGTAGGCACTGTTCAGCTTCTCGAAAACCTCGGGGAAATTGGGATCGTAGCAGGCGTTCACGTCGGCGGAAAGGCACTTTGTCATGTACCAGGTCTTTCTGACGTTGACTTTCTGCGTGTCCGCGATATCCGCGATAAGATCATACAGATAGTTGGTGTCAAGCCCGGTGTTGCTGTTGCTTCCGGTCTCCTCTTTATCGGCGAAGACGCAGACGGTCGTGTATTCCGGGGTCTTGTCCGCCTCGAGCATAACTGCCAGCGAAGGATATGCGCAGACCTTGTCGTCGTGGGCATATGCTGCGATCATGCTTCTGTCGAGTCCGACGTCTCTTGCTTTTGCCGCGGGAACAGCGCAGAGTTCGGAGGTAAGAAGATCCTCCTCGCAGATATCATACTTTTCTTTGAGAATGGAGAGGATGTTGAGCTTGATCGGATCCTTCTCTTCGTCTTTCGCCAAAAGACTTCCGGCGACGAGATTCAGGCTCTCTGCGGGGATGAAATCGCTCGCCTTCTTCTGGGCGAGGTTCCTGTCGAGATGCGGCAAAAGATCGTTGACGTAGAAAACGGGATCGTTCTCGTCCTCGCCGATCTCGATATCAACAGAGGTGCCGTCGGCTCTGACTACAGTACCGTGAAGAGCGAGCTGGATCGTGGGCCACTGATATTTCTTTATGCCGCCGTAATAATGCGTTTTGAAGAAGCCGATGTGCCCTTCTTCATACAAGGGAGACGGCTTGAGATCGAGCCTCGGAGAATCGATATGGGAGGCCATGATCTTCACGCCGTTGTCGACGGTCTTTTTTCCGAAGATCACAAGGATCGCCGCTTTTGAACGGTTGTTGAAAAAGACCTTCTCGCCCGGTTTGTACTTCTTTGAATAGACGTAGGGCGTGTAGCCGACGGCGGAAGCCTTGTTGAGGATCTCCCTGACGGCGTCTCTCTCGGTCTTGGATTTATTGATGAAATCCATATAGCCCTTCGCGAAATCAAAAGCAAGTCTGATCTCTTTTTCGGACATAGTCTTTGCCGCGCTCTCGGTCTTATACGCAAGAGAAGCGGCTTCTTTTTCGTTTTTCTTCATTGTAAAGCTCCTTTATAATTAAATAATTTTTCTTTTCGGTATCATTCAAGGCCGGAATAAAACTTCATGTATAAAGCTCTGAAATTCGAGACGCGCTCGACGTATTTGGCGGTCTCGTCTATCGGGATCCTGACAAGCTTTCCGTTGGCGTAGAGCGTGGGATCCTCGGTCCACTGTCTGACCCTGTTGTGACCGGCGTTATACGCCGCCCAGACGAGCTCCCAGCTTCCGAATCGGGATCTCAGCCAGGAAAGATAATATACGCCCATGTGGATATTCGCCTGCGGATCCGAGATCAGTTCAAGATCGTAATCGACGCCCGAAGATGTTGAAAGCCATGAGAAAGTCTCAGGCATGATCTGCATAAGACCTTTTGCGCCCGCCGTACTGACGGCGTCTGCTCTGAAATTGCTCTCACACTTGATGACCGCGTAGATCACGGATTCCGGAACTTTGTATTCTTCTGAATACTTTGAGACGAACTCCTGGTATCTCAAAGGTATAACGGAAGATTTATACCAGCAGAAAAATCCGTATGCGGCGCCGAAGGCAACTGCGACGACGAGCAGAAATTCAATGAGATGCTTAATACGTCTCAAAGCTTCCTCCCCTCTCGAGAGTCCGGATCAAAAGAAGTGTGTTTTGCTTCAATACATCGAGCCCGGAAAAGTTCTCGATCACGAAATCGCACTTTTTTATAAGCACTTCTTCTTTGGTCTGAGAATCTATCCTCTTTTTCAAGTCCGCCGGATCGGCGTCGTCTCTTACGGCAAGCCTTTCGAGACGGACAGACTCCGGGCACGAAACAACGACGGTGTAATCACAGATCGCGTCGAGCCCGCTCTCGAATAAAAGCGGAGCGTCGATAACGCAAAACTCTTTCTTTCTGTTTTTAAACAGACAGAGGATCTTTTTGACTCTTTTAATTATGTATGAAAACGTTATGGAATTCAGATGTTCAAGTTTTTCCCGATCGGAGAAGACGATCCCGGAAAGCGCTTTTCTGTCAAGGGTCCCGTCAGGAGCGATGACTTTATCTCCGAACTCGGCTCTGAGTTTATCGAGCAGAGCGGACGGAGGGGCAATCAGATCGGCGTAGACCTTGTCGCAATCGATGATCCCGAAACCGTTCTCACGAAGGACAGAGCAAACCGTAGACTTGCCGGAACCCGAATTACCGCAGATCCCGATTATCTTCATTTTTGAACTCTCCAATCCGCTTTATGCAGAAGCCGCAGGCCTTGATGAGTCGGTTGAAAACAGCAAGTCCGACGCCGTCCTTTTCGGGAAGTCTCGAATAGATCTGTCTGACTTCCTTCCGGTCGAGTGTCCTCAGGGCGTCAAAAAGTCTCTTTGCCTGAGTGAGATGATCGTTTTGAGGGCCGAGAGAAAAAACGATGGGAGCGCCGGAACTTGTCGAAAAACCGCCCAAAAATTCAAGATCCTCGTCAAAACAGATCACGGCGCTGCCGTCAAGCAGAGCTTCGGCAAAAAAGCGTCTGACGTCGCTATCTTCGCCTTTTATCATAGTAACGGGAGCCTGCGGAGCGTAATGCCTGTATTTCATTCCGGGAGCCAGAGGTCTTTCTCCGTCCCGGAGCTTGTCGGTGACAGCTTTGTCGATCTCGATCTTTCCGACGACGCTTTCGAGCTGCGGGACCGTAATGAAGCCCGGTCTGAGGAGCTTGACACGCTCGTTGGTCACAAGAACGATTGTGGATTCGAGGCCTATCGCCGAGTCTTCTCCGCAGAGGATCAGGTCGACTCTGCCGTCCAGATCGTCTATCACGTGGGAAGCTCTCGTAGGGCTCGGCTTTCCGGACAAATTAGCGGAAGGAGCGGCTATGGGGACGCCGCAGGCGGCGATGAAAGCGTGAGCGACTGGATCCGACGGACATCTTATGGCGACGGTATCGAGACCGCCTGTAACTTCGTCGGGGATTATGGATTTCTTTTTCAAAACGACGGTCAGCGGACCGGGCATAAAAGAAGAACAGAGTTTCTCGGCTATCCCGCGGGAATCAGGGAATGCGTAGTCGAAAACTTCAGCCGGTTCAGCGATGTGAACGATGAGAGGGTTGTCCGACGGTCTGCCCTTTGCGGCGTATATCTTTTTTGACGCCTCGGGATCGAGCGCGTCTGCTCCGAGTCCGTAAACCGTCTCCGTCGGGAACGCGACGAGACCGCCTTTTCTGACCGTATCGGCGGCAAGGGCGAGAGCCGAATCAAATGATGAGGTATTTGAAAGATCGAGTATTTTAGTGTTCATTGAAATATTATTCTTTAAAAAGCGTTTTTCAGGAGTTCTTCGGCTTCGTGGGCGGCGAGAGCGTCGACGATCGGCGAAAGCTTGCCGTTGAGAACGTTTTCAAGATCGTAAAGGGTCAGACCGATGCGGTGATCGGTGACTCTACCCTGTGGATAGTTATACGTTCTGATCCTCTCGCTTCTGTCGCCGGTGCCGACCTGGCTTCTTCTCTGTTCGGCGATCTGTCCTGCCTGTTTGGACTTTTCTATCTGACTCAGCTTTGAAAGCAGCACCTTCATCGCTTTGTCACGGTTCTTGAACTGGCTGCGCTCGTCCTGACATTCCACGACGATGCCGGTGGGCTTATGAAGGATGCGGACAGCGGAATCGGTCTTGTTGACGTGCTGTCCTCCCGCTCCGCTCGCGCGGTGAGCGCTTATCTCGAGGTCGTTGGGGTCTATGGTGACGCTGACGTCCTTGACTTCGGGAAGGACGGCTACGGTCACGGTCGAGGTGTGGATCCTTCCGGAAGCCTCAGTTTCCGGAATTCGCTGGACGCGGTGAACGCCGCTTTCGAATTTGAATTTTGAGAATGCTCCTCTTCCGACGACGGTAAAGGTGACTTCCTTGAATCCGCCGAGCCCTGTCTCGTTTGAATTGATAGGTTCTGTCCTGAATCCGCAGGAGGAAGCGAACATCGAATACATCCTGTAGAGGACGCCGACAAAGAGCGCGGCCTCTTCCCCGCCCGCTCCGCTTCTGATCTCGACGATGACGTTGTTGTCGGATTCCGGGTCTTTTGGAACGAGTTCGAGCCTGAGTTCATCAAGGATCTTTTCAGCCCTGTTTTTAACTTCCTCGGATTCGACCGCGGCAAGAGAAGCGATCTCGGCGTCTTCTTCGTCTGAAGCGAGCTTTGAAAGCTCCTCCAGCTGTTTTATGAGACAGGTGTATTCCCGGTATTTCGAGACCGTCCTTTCAAGTTCGCGATGCTCGCGGACCGCGGCATTATATAACTCGGGATCGTTCAGAACGTCCTGAGAAGAGAGTTTTTCTTCAAGTTCCAAAAAGCGTTTTTCAAGCGCTTTGAGTTTTTCAAGCATTGATTTTCCCAAACGATTCATCGGGCCGCAAAACAATGAGGTCTTTACAAGTCAAAAAACTAAAGATTTCAGTCCCGACAAAGAGATATAGCGATATTAAGAGAAAAATACCGTTTTTTATAAACAAAAAAACGGCATTTTGGCGTTATTGATTTTTCTTGAGCTCGCGGTCAAGCCAAATCGTTCCGATGTCAAGCGCCTCGAAAAGACCGTTCTTTTCAGTCTGTTTGAGGACCGTTATCCCGTTTTCATTCGCAGGAGTCGTCTGAAGCTGAATGAAGATCTGATCGCTGACCTCCACGCCGCCGACGACCTTGGTGGTGAGGACGGTCATGATGAGCATAACGGGATCGGTAGGTTTGCCGTAGCAGATGATATTGCCCTCTCTTATGAGCGTACGGGTCTTGTAGGAGACGTAATCCTTTATCATTTCCATAAGAGTTCTCCGGATTTCACTTGATATTGAGATAATTCTTCAAAAGCTGCCTTAAGATCTCGTATCTGTCAAGGCGGCTTATAAGGATCCGGGCGTTATTGTATTTGGTGATATAAGTCGGATCCTCGGAGAGAATGTAGCCCACGATTTGATTGAGCGGATTGGTGAAACCCTTTTCCACGAGAGCGTCATAAACTGTGGCGAGGATCTCTTTTGTTTTCAGCTCGTCATCGTGATCGGAGCTGAGACTGATCTTTCTTGTTCCGTCAAAACCGGACATTGAACATCCCTCCTTATCGTTAAATGCAATTTTACCATATAAATAATGAAAAAGCAAGAGAAAAACAAGCTAATTCACATTTTAGTAACAAAAGAGGACTGAACTTGTAAGCCGGGTTCTGTGACAGATCGCTCTGCCGACGGTCATCTGTCTGGGACGCCCGTTGCCGGACGCCTCGAGCCATCTCTGACGGTCAGGCGGACCCGGGGCATAACCCCTGTCTTGGAGATGTTGCTTCGGATAGGGTTTGCAGGGCAGCACAGTCGCCTGTGCTCCGGTGAGCTCTTACCTCGCCTTTCCATCCTTACCGGGAAGACCCGGCGGTTTATTTCTGTTGCACTTTCCCTGAAGTCGCCTTCGGCGGGTGTTACCCGTTATCCTTGCCATGTGAAGCCCGGACTTTCCTCACCGCTCACGCGGCGCGACCGTCCCGCTCAGTCCGGGATCAATTATAACACTATTTATCAAAAATGTCAAACTTATCGGCATACTTATTGAATAATTTCAAAAAAAAGAGTATAATAGACTAAACCTATTTACATACATCGATCAGATTTCAAAAAGGAGACCGGAATGAGCAGAGCTTCTGAGAGATTTTTTGAATACATAAAGGACAAAAAGATCACCGTTATCGGCGCCGGGATCTCTAATTCACCGCTTGTAAAATACTTTACCGAACACGGATGCGCCTCTGTAGAAGTCCGTGACAAAAAAGTTCTGGATCAGTCGACAGTCAACGATTTTGAAAAGCTCGGGGCAAAAGTGATCTGCGGAGAAAAATATCTTGAAGATATCCGCGCGGATCTTGTGATAAGGACTCCGGGGCTTCGTCCCGACGTAAAGGGACTCGCCGAGGCAAAAGAGCGCGGAGCCGAGGTGATCGGAGAGACACAGTTCTTTTTGAAATTCTGTCCGTGCAGAGTATGGGGAGTCACCGGAAGCGACGGAAAGACTACCACCACGACGCTTGTTTCAAAGCTTCTTGAAAGCACGGGAAGAAAAGTCTTTCTCGGAGGGAACATCGGCACTCCGCTTCTGCCATTGATAGATAATATCTCAGAGACTGACGCCGCCTGCCTTGAGCTTTCGAGCTTCCAGCTCATGGACGCGGAGTTTTCTCCCGATGTCAGCATCGTGACGAACATATCCCAGAACCATCTCGACTGGCACAGGGATATGGATGAATACGTTTCGGCGAAGACAAACATCGTGCGTCACCAGGAGAAAAACGGGATCGCCGTCCTCAACGCCGACGACCCCAAGAATTCCGTCTTTGAAGCGTCAAGCCCCGGAAAAGTCAGATTTTTCTCGCTTGAAAAAGAGATCGAAAACGGGACCTGTCTCAAAGACGGAGTCTTGTTCGCGTTCGAAAAACCGCTCTTTGCCGCAGACAACATAAAGATCCCGGGAAAATTCAACGTCGCAAATTATCTTGCCGCTATATGCGCCGTTTACGACGAAGTTGACACCGCAAACGTCATAAAACTCGCAAGGACCTTCGGAGGAGTCGAGCACAGATGCGAATGGATCAGAAACCTCGAAGGCGTAGATTACTATAACAGTTCGATAGATTCAAGCCCCGCGAGAACGCTCGCGACGCTCAGCGCTTTCAAAAAGAAGCTCACGATAATCTGCGGCGGCTACGACAAGAATCTCGACTACTCCGTTCTTAGAGAGCCCTTCGAACGCTGCGTGAAAAAGGTCTACGTCACGGGACAGACAGCGCCGAAGATCCTTGCCGCCCTTCAGGGCGATAATACTCCCTACACACTTTCTTCCTGCCCCGATCTGCGCGCCGCGCTAATCGCCGCGAAATCGGAGTCTCAGCCCGGCGACACGGTCGTCCTTTCGCCCGCGAGCGCAAGCTTCGATTCTTTCAAAAATTTCGAGGAAAGAGGAAACTATTTCAAACAGATGGTCAAAAATCTATAACTATTCACTTTTCACTTTCGGCTTCCGAAGCAATTTCGGGAGCCTTTTTGTTTTCGCCGCAGATCTTATAGAACGTATAAAGCCAGCCGGCTGATCCGGTGTACCAGCTCCAGCCTCCCCTGCCGATCTTTCCGGGTGCGTGATAAACGTCGCCGCTCAGAACGAAAGGTTCGTTTCGGTAGATCTTCATTCTGTGTGGATCGTCAAAAAATCTCTGCGGATCTATCGCGTCGAGAACTTTTTCGAGCAGTTTTGAAAACTCTTCGCCTCCGTCGCGCCGGGAAAGATAATAAATCGCAAAACAAAACCAGACCGCAGCGTGAGTGTACTGACCGCCGTTTTCTCTCAAACCCGCGCTGTATGCGCTGATATAGCCCGGATCGGGTCTGTGATCGCAAAACGCCGGATAAAAAAGTCTGAGGACACGCTTTTCGGAATCAAAAAGAACACTTGCGGCGTTCCTGCAGGCCTTCATGGCTCTTTCAAGCGCCGCGGGGTCTTTCCCTTCGTAGATCACTTCCTGAAACAGAACGTAGAAGCACTGAGGGATAAGGTCTACGGAACATTCGCTTGAAAGCGAGGTGTCGTCTCCGAGAGGCGTCCCGTCGGCAAAATATGCTCTCGAGAACCACTTCCCGTTAAAACAGTTTTCGACAGCCTGGATCAAATCCGGCAGCGCTTCTTCTGAACGCTTTTTCAAAACGGGATCGAGTCCGATTTCATCGTCAAAGACCTTTATGACGATCGAGGCAAACATCGCAAGCCAGACGCTTTCTCCTCCGTTCCTGCCGACAAGATCCATCCCGTCGTTCCAGTCTCCGGAGCCCATAAGGGGAAGTCCGTGCGCTCCGGATCCGCGCTCGAAAAAGAGATTTATCGCACGCAGAGCGTGTTCTTTAAGCGTTTCTCTTGCGGCTGTGAATCCGAACTTTTCATATCTTTCCCTCTCGTCCTGCCTCAGCGGTACTCCCGAAAGATACGGAGCTTTAACGTCAAGGGCCGAGCGATCGGCGGTCTTTTTAACGTAAAGAGCAAGAACGAGCGGAAACCAGAGATAATCGTCGCTGATATTTGTCCTTATTCCCGGATGTGATCCGCATCCGACGTTGTGCCACCAGTGAAGGACGTCGCCTTCCGGGAACTGATGACAAGCGCATCTTAAAAGATGTCTGAGGGCACGGCGCGGCTTTTCCGGTATAAACACAAGGCAGTCCTGAAGCTGATCCCGGAACCCGAAAGCGCCGCCGCACTGGCAAAAACCGCTTCTTGCAAAAAAGCGCGAGAAAACCGCCTGATACGAAAGCCAGAACGGAAAGAGTCCCTTTCCTGGGCTCCCGGAAGGAAGCGTATCGCGGCAGAATGATCCGGCAAGATCAAAAACGCCGTCGCCGACTGATACCGAAACCGCGTCGAGATATTTTTGCGACGTCAAAGCGCCGAAAGCAAAAAACACCTCCGATGATTCGTTTGCGCGAAGGTTTATATTCCAAAGGATCAGAGCGGACGAGTCGTCAAGGAGTTTATACCCGCCGAACGCGCCCTTTTTCCCTCTCGCAAGCACAAAACCCGGATAAGAAAAAAACGGATCACGGGGAATTCTTGAAAACTTCACTGCGCCCCTCTCCGGCTCAAAACAGACGTTGCCGCAGGAAAACGAGTTCTCGCCGAGGGCAGGCGTAAATCTGAAGCCGAGAGACAAGCTCGCGTCGATATGAGGGTCGATCCTGCATCTTATGAGTTTATAATGGAGGCTCGGATGGACACAAACAGAAACTTCAAAACTCATTTTCTCCCGTTCTGAGCGGTATACCGCGCTTCCGGCCAGATATGACACGCTTTGCGAACCGGCGATAAGATCAAAAAAGTTCACTTCGTCCCGACTTAAAAGAAGTGTCTCTTCGCCGCGAACAGAAAAACGGTCGTTGTTCCAGAAAGAGAGTTTTTTTAACGAACTGTTTGAAAACCAGGTGAATCCGAGGCTTCTGTCGCTGACGACCGTACCCGCGCAGGGTGAAGAAAGAACGTGACACCATTTGGGGAACAGATCGGATTTTGAATCTATTATGAATCCCCCGTCTTCAAAATGCCCCGAAGTGATCTTCTCATATCCGATCTTTTTCACTCTTATTTT
>JAFTEP010000083.1 GCA_017453605.1 Clostridia bacterium | reverse complement strand
TGAAAAAGTCGATCTCCCCGCGCGTCAGTTCTCCCCCGTCGCGCTTTTTGATGATGATATCGTACATCCTCACGGCATTTGTCCTCCGTTTATAATATTTTATTTTAATTTTTTATCCCGCGTTTTTCAGTCGGAAAAAGTCATGGAAAAGATCTCTGCGTCCCTCATCGAAAATTCAAATATCACCGGGCGCCCGGCAAGCTCCGAAAGCGGCTTTGAGAAGTTGACGTGTCGGCAAATTGTGTTCCCGAACAGTTCGCAGGACTCATATCCCGGTATCGGATGCCCGAGCCCGTCGAGGACTTTCAGCGTGATGCCGCCCCTCGCGGAGGTGGCGAAATTCAAAGAAAGCGAGCCGCCCTCGAAGGTGAAGGGCTTTGTTCTCAGCGTTTTTTTCTCGTAGGGCGCCTTGACTGAAGCGAAGCCGTCCCGGCGGATCGCGTAGCGCAGGAGTTTGGTGGGGCCCGCCGTCCAGTGGCCCTGGAAAAAATAGAGATTGATCTCGTCCGGCTCGTTTCCGAACGGCGACGGCAGGACTATCAGTTCTCCGGTGTGCGCCGTGCAGTCCCCGTAGATCCAGTTGTCCCCGTTCTCGGGGCCGGAGGTCAGAAACGCCTCGTCGAAGCGGTACCAGCTGTAATGGTCGCGGGACGACATGAAAACGCAGTCGTCGACGGCGAGCCCGAGGCGCGGATGCTTTTTCATGCGCTCGAGCCGAAGCTCTTTCCCGGTGAGCTGTTCGTAATTGTCGTTCCACTCTTTTCTCTGAACGTATCTTTTGGGGAAGCCCACCTGATAGCGCCCGTCAAAGGGATAGGGCATCACGCTGTTGGTGTAGAGCGGATAGTTCCCGCCTCCGTTGAAGTCCGCAAAGACGGGCTCGGTCCAGTTGACGCAGTCGGGAGATTCGAGGACCTTTATCGCGCGGATATAGGTCTCGTCGAAGCGCGGGTCGTTGTTCTCGTCTATGTCGTAGTTGGAGCGGATATAGCAGTAGTATTTTTTCGTTACGGGATCCCAGTGCAGGGTGTTGAGAGTGTCGAAGTCGCAGTTGTAGGTCGAAGATACCGTCGAGCGCTTTGTGAAATGCAGACCGTCCCCGGAAACCAAAAGCCAGAGCTCGCGGAGCACGTCCGGCTCGAAGCTGACGGTGGAGAGCATCAGCGCCTTGTATTTTTCCTCCGGCGGGCAGTCCGGGTTTTTGTCGATGACGACGGAGAAGTTGTCGGGGATGCTGTCGATGATGATGTTGTTGTTTTTGTTCCCGCCGAACTCGCAGATCCCAAGATCCGGGCGCACCCAGTTCACGCCGTCGCGGCTCTCGGCGCAGCAGACCCTGATGTTTTTGAGATCCTTGTTGTAGGTCCCCTCGATCTTAAAAGACCAGGTCTCGTAATACATCCGGAAAAAATCGCCCTTTTCGTCGGAGTCTTTGAAGATCGAAAAAAAGCAGGTCCCGTTCCCCTCCCAGGGCTTGTCGAAGACCATGACGGTCCCGCGCCTCTCCGGGTGATTCAGAGAAAGCTCCGCGTCGGAACGGCGCGTGTCGATAAGAAAGTCATCCCAGAAAGGATATAGTCCCTTTGTCAGATTTATCATTTTTTATCCTCCTTTAAAGGTTTTTCACGTTTTTTTTGCAGGAGACTTTCGGGCGATCTCCTTCCAGAAGCTCGTTCCGTCTCCGCGGTAGGGCGAGCCGAGATATTCGGCGGCGGTCGCGGCAATGTCCGAAAATCCCTCTCTCGTGCCGAGGTTTACCGGCTTGACTGGCCTGCCGTAAACGATAAGCGGAACGTATTCTCTCGTGTGGTCGGTGTGCGAATCGCCGGGATCGCAGCCGTGATCCGCGGTTATCATCAGAACGTCCTCATCGCGCATCTTTTTGAGAAACGACGGGAGCCATAGGTCGAACTCGGCGAAGGCGTTCGCGTAGCCGTCGACGTCCTGACGGTGTCCGAAATGCGAATCGAATTCGACCAGATTGACAAAACAAAGCCCCTCGAAATCTTCAGACAGCGCGGCGGCCGCCGCTTCCATGCCCTCGGCGTTGGAGTGGGTCAGAACGAATTTCGTGATCCCTCTCGCGGCGAAAACGTCGTAGATCTTGCCGACTGAATAGACGGCCTTTTTTTCTTCGCTGAGCGCGTCGAGGAGCGTTTTCTTCGGCGGCTCGAGCGAGAAGTCGCGGCGGTTCGCGGTGCGCGTGAAACCTCCCGGCTCTCCGACGAACGGGCGCGCGATGACCCTGCCGACGGCGTGCTCCCCGCGGAGCAGCTCCCGGGCGGTCCGGCAGTATCCGTAGAGCTCCTCGGGCGGCACGATCTTCTCGTGGGCGGCGATCTGGAACACGCTGTCCGCCGAGGTGTAGACGATCAGCGCCCCGGTTTTCAGATGCTCTTTTCCGTAGTCCTTTATGACCTCCGTCCCGGAATAGGGCTTGTTGCAGAGCACCTTTCTTCCGGTGAGGCGCGAAAACTCTTCTATCAGCTCATCCGGGAAGCCGTCGGGATAGACGGGGAGCGGAGTCGGCGAAACGACTCCGGCGATCTCCCAGTGTCCGATCGTCGTGTCCTTTCCCGCCGAGCGCTCCGCCAGACGGCAGACCGCGGCGGAAGGCCTTTTCGGACGCGGCAGATAATCCTGCCCTTCGATGCAGCCCATCCCGAGTTTTTTCATAGACTCGAAGCGGAATTTTTCAGACGCGCTTATCCTTTTGAGCGTGTGGCAATCGTGATCCCCGAAGAGATGAGCGTCCGGCATTTCGCCGACCCCGAGCGAATCGAGGACGATGATGAATACCCTCTTCATTTTCAGGCGAGACCGACGGCGGTCTCGAGAGCGAGCTCCATCATCTGAGTGAAGGAGGTCTGCCTTTCCCCGGCGCTCGTCGCCTCTCCGGTGATGAGGTGGTCCGAGACCGTGCAGATCGCGAGAGCGCGCTTTGAGGCCCTGAGCGCGGTGTAGTAGAGCGCGGCGGCCTCCATCTCGACCGCGAGCACTCCCATCTTGCTCCACACGTTTTTCTGCAAAAACTCCTCGTTGACGCCGAGATCGTCGCTGTAGAAGGTGTCGGATGACAAAAGCGAGCCGACGTGATATCTGATCCCGAGTTTTTCGGCCTTATCCGCGCAGACCTTGAGGATATCGTAGCTGCAGACGGCGCTGAGCGTGCCGGGCAGGTTGTACTGGTGCGCGAAGTTGGAGTTGGTAGAAGCGCCGATGCCGAGGATGACGTCCCTGATCTTCACCTTTTCGTTCATCGCGCCCGCCGAGCCTATCCTCAGGATGTTCTCGACGCCGAAGAAGTTGAAGAGCTCGTACGCGTAGATCCCCATCGACGGCATACCCATGCCGCTCGCCATGACGGAGACCGGAACGCCCTTGTAGGTCCCGGTGTAGCCCTGGATGCCTCTGACGTTGTTGACGAGCTTCGCGCCGGAAATAAAGTTTTCGGCGATGAATTTCGATCTCAGCGGGTCGCCGGGCATGAGAACGGTCTTCGCGAAATCCTCGGGCGACGCGTTGATGTGCGGAGTGGGATAGTTTGCCATGATCTTATCCTCCCTTTTTTGATATTTTTTTGTTTTTTATTGTTTGTTTTCCGTCATCTGTTTTGCTATCTTCACGATCCTGCTCGTGCCGAGACGGGACGCTCCGAGTTTTATGAACGCTTCGGCGTCTTCGAGCGAAGCTATCCCTCCCGCCGCCTTGACCTGAACGCGCTGATCGACGTATTCTTTAAGCAGCGCGACGTCTTCTCTTGTCGCGCCGCCTTTGGAAAAGCCGGTCGAGGTCTTGATGAAGTCCGCGCCGGACGCCGAGACGATCCGGCAGGCGGCGATCTTTTCCTCACGCGTCAGAAGACAGGTCTCGATGATGACTTTCAGGATCCTATTGCCGCAGATCTTTTTCAAGTCGATAAGCTCTTTGAGCCCTGACTCGAAAAAGCCGTCCTTGATGAAGCCGACGTTCACGACCGCGTCGATCTCGTCGGCTCCGTTTTCGAGAGCGTCGTTTGCCTCGAAGCACTTTGACGCCGTCGTCGAATAGCCGTTCGGGAAGCCGATGACCGTGCAGATCTTCAGACCGTCCCCGGCGAACTTTTTCGCTTCTTTTACAAACGACGGGGGTAGGCAGACGGACGCGGTGTGGAATTCCATCCCCTCGCGGCAGACTCTCAGGATATCCTCCGTACGCGCGTCAGGAGCGAGGAGCGTGTGGTCGCACTTTGATAGTATCTCTTTCAGTTCCATTTTTTCTCCCTTTTTTGATAAAGCCGCCGCGTTTTCGGGCGCGGCGGCGTTGGCGTGTTCAGGTTAAAAGACCTTGTCCGCGATCTCGTCGATGACGCCGAGATCCCAGCAGAGGCGGCTCGCGACGTACTTGTCGCGGATGTCCTTGGTCGCCGTGAAGCAGGTCTTCAATATCGACGGATCGATGCCGAGCTCTTCGACGCTCTTGGGAGCGCCGAGCTTGTCGAGAAGGCCCTCGACAAACGCCGCCGAGGGAAGCTCCTCGTCCATGATCCTTCTTATCTCGTCCCAGCCGGAAATTATCTTTTCAAGCCTTGCGGCGTGTTTTGTAAGATCATACTTGCCCGCCTTCGCTTCCGCCGCGATCATCGTTTCCGCCGCGGAACCGAGCAGTTCTCTGAGCCTGTCGCTCCAGTCGTCGAACGAGAAGTTTTTGACGTAGGCGAGAGCCTTCGCTTTGTCGGGAGTGACCTTCTTCAGTTCGTCGTAGACCCTGAGGGAATAGAGCGTGCCGATGCCGCACTGGATGCCGTGCAGGTCGACGGGAGTGCCGAACTCAAGCCCTCTCATATCCCAGAGGTGCGAGAAGTAGTGCTCCATGCCGGAGGCGGGACGGCTCATCCCGGCGTAGTTCATGCACATTCCGGCAAGGATCATTCCGTCCATGACGCCCTTGACGGCTTCGGGCTCGCGCTTTAGAAGTCCGTCGGCGCTGTCGACGACGCGCTTGAGAGCGACCTTCACGAGTCCCGCGATCTCCTCGCAGAAGTATTCGCCGACAAGAAGCTTCGCGATCCTCCACTCGCAGATGGAAACGTATTTTGCGATCATGTCGCCGACCCCCGCCTGGAGCATGCGCATCGGGGCGGTGCAGAGCACGTCGAGATCGCCGACGACGGCGTTCGGGCATCTCGAGTCGAGAGAGACCTTCAGGCCGTCGCGCGCCATGGACGAAGTCGCCGAGGCGTAGCCGTCCATACTGGGCGCGGTGCCGACGATGATATAGGGAAGTCCGGTCATGCCGGAGAGGATCTTGCCGAGGTCGTTTATGACGCCGCCGCCGATGCCGACGACGCAGTCGCAGCTTCTGTCGAAGTGCATAATGACGCTTCCGACGGCGTGTTCGTCCGGCTCGAGGTGGGGCTTGTTTATGCTGTAGACCGAATAAGTGATCCCCGCGGCGTCGAGCGCGGCGGTCACTTTGTCTCCGGCGACCTTATAAGTGTTGACGTCGCTGAGAACGTATACCTTCGTGCCGCCGTATTTTTTCACGAGAGCGGCGAGCGAATCCGCGATGGCTCCCTTTTTGATGACGGCGTCGCCGAGCTTCGCGAAGTGCTTTTTGCCGCACCTGCACTCGAATCCGTCGTTTGCGAGAAGCTCTTCCAAAGAGGCGGTTTTGATGTCCATATCTTTATCCTCCGAAATCAAATTCAAACGTTTATTTAATTATATAACAATCGCCCCGCATAGTCAATAGCGGGGAGGCGAAAAGAAATGCGGCGGAGCAAAAAGAAACAGCAGCGGGAGAAAGATGAAAAGGTATTCGGATATTCGCCGACGCCCGAGCGTCGGCGAGGGGGACGGAGCAAATATGGGCTATGGGGACCCCTCATCCGTCTGCTCCGCAGACACCTTCCCCCAAGGGTGAAGGCCTTATAACGGCACTTGTCTTTGGTGCTTAACAGAAAACATTGCCTTGATTTTTGTTGGCTCGTTTTTCAAAGAGTTCATTTTATGAACAAGAGACTATTCACCGAAAACGCTTTGGCTTTATGATAAGAATGATTAAAAGGTGACGCCGATAGGCCTTCACCCGAAGGGCGCCGAAGGCGCGACGCGGTAGTGAATCACAGCACAGTGTGCTGTGAGAGCCGCGGCGAGACCGAGCCGCAGCGAGACAGGTGGATGCGCGCAGGATC
>JAFTEP010000082.1 GCA_017453605.1 Clostridia bacterium | reverse complement strand
GAACAGGCAAAGACGGACCTACGACTGCAAAACCCTCGACGAGATCACGAACGCTCTCGAAACAAACGGCGACGGCTTCATCCGCGCGATGTGGTGCGAGAGCGAGGACTGCGAGAAGGTGGTCAAGGAAAAGACCGGCGTTTCGAGCCGCTGCATCCCCTTCGAGCAGGAAAATATCTCGGATGTCTGCGTCTGCTGCGGCAAGCCCGCCAAAAAGCTCGTCTACTGGGGCAAAGCGTACTGATAAAGGCGGATTTTTAAGGTTTTTTCGGCTTTTTTCAAAAAAACTCTTGACAAAAAGAAAAGATAGTATATAATGAATATGATTTCAGGTCGAAAAACCTGAATAAAGGCTGTGACCAAAGGAAAGTAGGAACGGTCGGGTTTTCAGAGAGCTGCCGGGAGCTGCGAGGCAGTACGATGACCGCAACGAATACGCTTTGTGAGCCGTGCACCGAAAGGATCTTCCCGTTAGGCTGCAACGGGCGCGCCCGTCATAGCGCAGGGTATAAGCATTTTTGCCGTACCTGTCGAGGCCGTTTTCGTGAGAAAACGGTAAATTGAGGTGGTAACACGGGATAACTTCCGTCCTCTGTAACATTTTGTGCGGAGGACGGATTTTGTTTGTCCTACGGAAAGGGGAAAAAATGAACACACTTCAGATCATCACCGTTGCGGCTCTCGCGCTCTTCTCCGCGGCAATGGCGGGGATCGGGATCTACTCGGCGAAGAAGATCAAGAACATGGAGGGCTTCCTGCTCGGATCGAGAAAGCTCGGGGCGTGGGTCTCCGCTTTCGCATACGGCACGAGCTATTTCAGCGCGGTCATTTTCGTGGGCTACGCCGGAAAGCACGGCTGGGACATCGGGATCGGCAGTATATGGATCGGCGTAGGCAACGCGCTGATAGGCTGTCTTCTCTCCTGGCTGCTGTTCGCGAAGAGGACCCGGAGCATGACCCGCGCTCTCGGCGCGAAGACCCTGCCGGAATTTCTGGAGAAAAGATATAATTCGAGAGGACTCAAGATCGTTTCCGCTCTCGTGATCTTCATCTTTCTCGTTCCCTACTCCTCGGCGGTCTACAAGGGACTCGGCTCGATGTTCAACACGATCTTCCCCGGAGTCTCGGTCGAGATCTGCATGCTGATAATCGCCGCGCTGACCGCGGTGTACCTTGTGCTCGGCGGATATCTCGCGACCGCCTACACCGATTTCATCCAGGGCATCATCATGATCGGCGGCATCGTCTGCATGGTGATCGCCGTCGTCAACAACCCCTCCGTCGGAGGCTTCGGGAGCTTCTTTGATAAGCTCAAAGCGATCCCCGGCGACGGCGGACAGCTCACCGACATCTTCGGCGGAAGCAGCATGACATTCTTGTGCGTGAACATCCTTCTGACGAGCCTCGGAGTCTGGGGTCTCCCGCAGATGATAACGAAGTTCTACGCGATAAAGGACACGAAATCCGTCAAGCACGCGACCGTGATCTCCACGATCTTCTGCGCGGTGATCGGCTGCGGAGCGTACTTCGTGGGCTCTCTTTCGAGGCTCGTTCTCGACAAT
>JAFTEP010000081.1 GCA_017453605.1 Clostridia bacterium | reverse complement strand
CGTAACGGGACCAAGGGCGCCCCAGGTCTTGCGGCGCTCCCGGTCAGCCTCCCGTTTTTTCTTTTTTGACAGTTTTTCGTAGGGGATGAATTTGTGTTTTGTATTATTCATCTTTTTTTACCGTAGGTGTCGCTTGATTTGAAATTGTAGATCGGGGTGAGGCGTTTTTCTATCTTCACTGTGTCGCCGATCGCGTCGATTATGGTCTGAGGGTCTTTATACGCCATCGGGCATTCGTCGAGGGTGTCGGCGCCGACGGAGGTCGTGTAGACACCCTCCATCGCCTTTTTGAACGCCGAGACCGTGAAGCTGTTTTCAGCTTCGGCGCGGCTCAGAAGCCTCCCGGCGCCGTGAGGGGCGCTCCGGTTCCAGTCGGGATTGCCGAGTCCCTCGCAGATCAGAGCGCCGTCGCGCATATTGAGGGGGACAAGAAGCCTCTCGCCCGCCTTCGCCGAGACCGCGCCCTTTCTCAGGATCATTTCGTCCGTGTCTATATAGTTGTGGACCGTCGTGAAAAAGTCGGCGCTTTCCAGCTTCATCCCGTCGAGGATCACTTTTGCAACGATCTTTCTGTTCAGGGCGGCGTATCTCTGCATCAGCAGCATATCTTCAAGATAGTTGTCTTTTTCCTCTCCCGTGAGGTACGCGAGCTCGTACGGCACTTCATTCTGCTTCCTGCCGCCGAGAAGATCGTAGGCCTTTTTCTGATAGTATTCGGCGACGCTTTTGCCGGGATTGCGGCTCCCGGTGTGGATGACAAGATAGAGGTTTTCTTCTTCGTCGCGGTCGATCTCGATAAAATGGTTCCCGCCGCCGAGCGTCCCGAGGCTCTCCGCCCAGCGCCTCGTATCGACCTTTTTCAGGCAGCGAAGCCCGTCCGGGGAGACTTCGGAGTGCGAGCGGTGCGGGCGCTCTCTGACGTCCCTGCCGTGAGGGATATTCTCTTTTATGAACGAATCGAGCTTCGGCAGGTTGACCCGTTTTTCCCCGAGTTTTATCACGTCCATCCCGCAGCCGATATCCACGCCGACGACGTTCGGGACGACGTATTCGCCGACTGTCATCGTCGTGCCTATGGTACAGCCCTTTCCGGCGTGGACGTCGGGCATAACGCGGATCTTCGAGCCCTTCGCGAAGGGCTGATCGCACATCGTTTTTATCTGCGCCTCGGCGCTTTTCTCTATCGCGTCGGCAAACACGACTGCCGTCGCGTATTTTCCCGTTATTTCTATCGGTCTCATGCTTCTTTCCACGTTCTGTTTTTTCCGTCGAAGATCATTTCGAGTTTTCCCGTCTGTCCGAAGGCGTTTTTCACCACGATGACTTCGGCTTTCACACCGCTTTCGGGGTGCGGATCGTCGTTTTCCGCGTAATAGGATTCGCGGTACAGTCCTATCAGCACGTCGGCGTACTGCGCGGCGACGGCGGGAAAATCGCCCAGGACCGGGCGTTTGTCCCTTCTTGTTTCCAGACTCCGGGGCAGCTTCAGATCCCAGACGAAGGGCACGCCGAACTCTTCGGCGATCGCTTTGAACTCGGCGCCCGCCTCCTCCCATTCCGTTTTGTAATCCAGGTTTTCGACCGCGACGAGGGTCGCTTTCCCCTTGTTTTCCCGGCAGAACTCCGTCACGCACTTCATAAGCCGCGCGCGAGCTTTCGGATCGTAAAAACCGCCGGATATTTCAAGCTTGGGAGTACTCGTCGGGTAAATATTGAGTTTTACGGCGCTGACAAACGAGGTTTTTCCCATTCCCGGGCGGCCTCCCACCACCGTAAGAGTCCCGCGGCGCAGACCTCCGCCGAGAAGAGCGTCAAGTTTTTTGAAATCCGTCGGGATGATCCCCGTCTGAATTATTGGCGTTGACATTTTTTATCTCCTTCTTCTTTTTTCTTTATTCTTTATCCAAGCCCGCGAGGCGCCGGCCTTCTTCTGTGTAAGATTTTTTTATAATTCTTTTCATCGACTTCGCGCGTTCGTCCGTGATAAAAAACGCGTAGGCGTTCGCGAAAAGTACCTCGCCGATATCGCCTTTCATAAAGCCTGACAGCGCGCGCAGGATCCGCAGACGGCCGGTGAGTTTTTCCTCCGGGAAGTATTCGAGCGAGGTGTAGTCGTGCATACACTCGCCGTAGATCAGATCGTCACTGTCGAGAAAGATCCCGTACGCGATCATATCCGAGCTGTCGTGGAGCGGTCTGCCGAAGCGTTTTGAGATATCCGTCGCGCTCTCCCTGAAGACGAACGGTCCCGACCAGAGATCGTCCGGGTCGACGCGCTCGGGATCGTAAAGTATATCGCCCTTTTCAAAAGGCGTCGGGAATCCGAACCACATATCCTCAAAGCACAGCGATATCTCTTCGTCTCCCTCGGCAAAGTAAAAACCGCGGCTGTCCGCGTCCATTATAACACCGTTCCGGTCGATTTTCAACTCGCATTCTTTATTTTCCGATCCCGGAGCCCTCTTGAAGATCCGCGCCGAGGCGCCCTCTTCGAGATCCGACATATCAGCTAAAGCGTCTTTCAGTACGGCTTCGTATGTCAAAAAATGTCCTTCGGGCCCGCAAGTTGTCCCGCCCGCGGTTTCAACGTATGTGTAACAGTAGTAAAAGTTTTCCGGCGCGCTCTTTTCTTTTACGAAATCCGCGACCCTCTTAATATACGCCGCGTAGTCTCCGAGCGTCGCGTGAAGAAAGGTCGGAGGCCCACCGTAGTGCGGAAGACGGTTCGGGTATTCTTCGTCGGGATATGTGCGCGCGATCTCGTCCCACGCCGCGAGCTTATCGTCAAGCGTCGCCGAACGGCAGTTCCACACGAGCCACGCCGCCTCAAAGCCGGAAAAGTGATAGTCTGTGCTTTTAAGATGCTCTCTGAGAGCGCTTGAATTTATAAATCTTAAAACGTCCATTTTGTTCTCACTTTATTGAAAACTTATGATTTCGAGTCCGAGACGGCGTGCGCGGTCTATCGTCTTCTGAGTCCCGCCGGGCGCGCCGGTGCTGACGGCGATGAGGCGCGAGGCGCGGTCTACCATCCAGTCGTTTCTCATAAAATATGACACTCTGCCGGGAATGGCGCCGATAAAATGCACTTCGTTTGCCGCGCCTATCACCTTTTTGTAGACCGCTCTCCACTCGTCGTTCCAGTCAGAGGAGTTTTCCATGCCCCTGAACGCCGAGGCGGCGATCAGCTTCACGTCCGGCATCCTCTCGCGCAGTTCGAGCACCGCCTGCGCCGCCCACAGATCGACGCCGCGCTGCATCCCGCTGATAAAGCGGCGGTATCCGTCGCCTGCCGCCTTCTCTATCTGCTCCGTGAGCCAGTTTTTCACTTTGATTTCCGTCGCGTCCAGCCTTTCGGGTCTGTGCCCGGTGAACGCGCAGGTTATTTTCTTTGTGTTTTCCATGGTTTTACCTCTTTTCATAGCAAGCCGTTATTATCTTTTTCAACGGATTCTCTGTCTGTGTCAACCATAGAGTTTTTAATAATCTGCCGATACAATTTTACATTAGCTTCAGACTGACGTTTTCTTATTACGTAATTTGAATTGTATTCATCAAGTGCATTATAATTTTCTGAGACATAAACATCATGTCTGTATTTCATTACGCTCTGTTGAGTTACAAAAGGTATCTTTGCATTTGCTCTAACTGTTGTTGCCATGAGCATAAACCTGTTTGCCCCGTTCATACGTGCAAGTTTACTAAAAAACAATCCGATTTTAGCGGGGATGACATTATTAAACTCTTGAATTGTATTCCAATTTCGATCCTTACATTCACCATGCAATTTATATACAGGTTTAACCTTCGCAGTTTTTAACAACTCCGAAGTTTCTTTATCTTGCTTGCAGT
>JAFTEP010000080.1 GCA_017453605.1 Clostridia bacterium | reverse complement strand
TTGCTGTTGATTTTGAGGCAAAAGTGTGGTAACATTATACCGTAAATGCAGAGTAGGAGCAAACGGCGTCAAGTGCCGCGCGGACGGGGAGTTGCCGTGCGGACGAAAAGAAGGCTTTAAAATGAGCTTCTTGCGGTCTTTGCTTCGCATCCCGCTGTGAAAAAGCTTTCCTCTTTTGCAGCCCGATCTTCTGCAGAGGAGGTGTTTTTTTATTATGAAAAAGTTCAATCCCGTCGTCTGCCTTTGCGTGTGCGCGCTCCTGACCGCGCTCGAGATCGTCCTGAACCGCTTCGGCTCGATCAACACACTCGGTCTGAAGATAGGCTTCGCCTTCGTGCCGCCGGTCACCGCCGCGATCCTCTACGGACCCGGTCCCGGCGCTCTTGTGTGGGCTCTGTCCGATCTTATCGGCGCGCTTTTGTTCCCCATCGGACCCTATCACCCGGGCTTCACGGTCTGCGCCGCGCTGATGGGAGCGATCTGCGGCTTCTTTTTGAACAGGGATCCCGTGGATATCAGCCGCGAGAGCGAAAAAGGAAGCTTCGTTTTCAGGATCTCGAGGAAAAATATCCCCCTCTTTCCCAACGTCGTGATCCCGGTGCTCTTCAACTGTCTCGTTTTAGGGCTTGTCGTCAACACCGCCTGGGTCAGCATGCTCTACGGGAAAAAGACCTACTGGGGCTGGTTCTTGTACCGCCTCGGGGAGTACGGGATCCTCGTCCCGGTCCAGCTCATCCTGATCCCGGTGCTGATCAGGGTCTGCGATTCCGTGAAAAAGAGAATGGGAAAGACCGCGTTTTATAAAAGGGGGACGGCAAAATGACGTATTCCGAAACGCTTGAATACATCCATTCGGTGAGCTGGCGCGGAAGCCGCCCCGGACTGGAGCGCATAACCGAACTTTTAAAAAGGCTCGGCGATCCCCAGAAGGGACTGAAAGTCGTCCACGTCGCCGGAACGAACGGCAAGGGCTCGTTCTGCGCGATGCTCGCGTCTGTGCTGATGAGCTCCGGCTATTCGGTCGGTACCTTCACCTCGCCCTACGTCGAGGATTTCTGCGAGCGCATCACCTTCGACGGCGAGAACATCCCGAAAAAGACGCTCTGCGCAATAGTTTCGCGCGTCCGTCCGCATGCGGACGCGATGGCGGATCCCCCGACGGAGTTCGAACTGATTACGGCGATCGGCTTCGAGTTTTTCAGCCGGATGCGCCCCGACGTCGTGATCGTCGAATGCGGCATGGGCGGCAGGCTCGATTCCACAAACGTCGTCCCCGATCCGCTCCTGAGCGTGATAACCGGGGTCTCCCTCGATCACACCGCGATCCTCGGAGACACGGTCGAGAAGATCGCATTCGAGAAGGCGGGGATCATCAAGCCGGGCCGTCCGGTGCTCTTCGGCGGGGACGATCCCAAAGCGGCGGCCGTAATAAAGGAGCAGGCGAAAAAGCTCGGCTCGCCCTGCTACACCACCGACCGCTCGATGCTCAAGATAAAAAGCATGGATACCTCCGGAACGGTCTTTGATTTCGGTCCGCAGAAGAACCTGAAAATATCCCTCGCCGGGACCTATCAGCCCCTCAACGCCGCCAACGTGATCTACGCCTCCGCGATCATCTATTCCTCGGGTCTCAAGGTCTCGGAGAAGGCGCTCGCGGAGGGTCTCGAAAAGGCGCGCTGGAAGGCGCGGTTCGAGAGGATGAGCTCAAAATTCCCCGTCTGGTTCGACGGCGGTCACAATCCCGAGGGGGTCGCCGCCGCGCTCGAAACGGTGAAGGCTTTCTTCAAAGACGAAAAGATCGTTTTCATCACCGGAGTTATGGCGGACAAGGATCACGACGCGATGGCGCGCCTCATAGCGCCCGCCGCCAAAAAGGTGTTCACTGTCGCTCCCGACAATCCGAGGGCGCTTCCCGCCGCGGAATACGCCGCGCAGTTCGAAAGCCTCGGAGCCGAGGCGAAAAGCTGCGCCGATTACACCGAAGCCCTGACTCTCGCGCTCGCTTGCGGCTCTCCCGTCCTCGCGCTCGGCTCCCTCTACGCCTACGCAGACTTCAAAAAGGCTCTCAGAAGGGTCGAGAAGCTTTTCCCGGCAAAGGGTTCCGATAGCCGTTGACAGGTCGGGGATGGTCGTATTTCATCAGACGCCGCGACCGATAAACCGCTTCCGCACAGTACAGTCAAGCCCCTGAAAGGGGCTGCTGCTGTCTTTCTTGAAAGGAGTTTTGACGAATTAACAACGTATAACAATCACAAGCAGCCGCCGCGTATCCGTCAAAGAGATACGCGGCGGCGCGTTTTTTCTGCCGTGAAGCCCGGGGGTTTCCCTCACTCCAGCCTTGCGAGGATAAGAGGGCGGTCTGCGGGCAGATCGGGGGTAAAGCCGAGAGCTTCGAGGAAGGTCTTTTTCGCCTCGTCGACAGAAGAGTCTCTGTTCGTGAATAGGGTACAGAGAACTTCTCCCGTTTTCACACGGTCGCCGGTCTTCTTCTCCAAGACGATGCCCGCCGCCGGATCGATGACGTCGGTCTTCGACGCCCTGCCCGCGCCGAGGATCATCGCCGCGGAGCCTATCGCCTGCGCGTCCATAGAGCCGATATATCCGTCCGAGGGGCTGGTCACGGGGACGGCAAAGCGCGCCTGAGGCAAAAGCGACGGATCGTCGAGGCAGGCGGAGTCGCCGCCTTGAGAGGAGATCCACTGCTTCATCTATTGAAAATTACCTCCGTATATTTTCATTTTTATAAGTTTCTGAATGGTGTCGGACAGTTTATCCATACTGTCGCCCTGCTCTATTGAAAACTCACTTTGCTTGATATTCTTGTAAAACTCCGTTTGAAGATCACAGCTTA
>JAFTEP010000079.1 GCA_017453605.1 Clostridia bacterium | reverse complement strand
GGCAGTTTTTCGGGATAGATCACCCTCGCGCCTAAAGGCGTGATCTCCGGCAGATCGAGGACTTCGTCTCCCCCGCCGAGCTTCCAGACGAAAAGATAGACTTTCCCGTCGGTCTTCAGTCCGGACGCGGCGAAGCTGTCGCCGAAATCGGCGTAACCGCGCGGCAGATAAGGAAGAGCTTTCAGTTTTTCGGAAACGAGTTTTTTATAAAGTTCTATCCCCTCGCGGACAAGATCGAGCTTTTCTTTTCCGAGAAGATCGAGGCGCGAAGCGAGGTGGATCCTGCCGATAAGGGCATTGACCATATTGAAGACGACTCGCTCCGGGCTGACCGCGGAGTCGGGATCCTCCTTCAGAAAGCCCGATTCGACGGGGTAGCTCCAGACCGCCGCCTGCTCGGGCAGGACGCAGGCCAAAGCGTTTGCGCTGATGTAGAAATACCTGTCTGCGCGTGTCTGATCGGAAGTGGAAATGAGACTGAAAGAGGAAAGCATCCTGTAGTCCATCCGCTCGCCGCCTCCGAAGCAGTCCTCGAAGATCACGTTCGGATGCCTTTCGGTCATGCTCTTCGCCCAGGCAAAAAACGCGTCGTTGGAGCGTTCCATGGCTTCGCCCGCGCAGACCTCCGAGTCCGGGCCGAAGCGCGGATTCGGGCAGCCGTCGAACTTTATATAGTCGCAGCCGTATTCCGTGACCATCCGGTCTATCGTGCGGGTCATATAATCGACGACCTTGGGATGAGAAAAGTCAAGCAGATACCCGGTGCCGTTGGAGAGCTTCACTCCGCCTCTGTGAATGAAGCACTCGTCGCCGTAGTATTCGAGCATCTTTTTGTTTTCGGAACCGACGACCTCGGGAGCGATCCAGAGCCCGAACTTCATCCCGAGAGAGTGCATGAGATCGGAAACGCTCTTTATGCCGTCCGGAAAGCGCTCGCGGTCCTCGAACCATGTGCCGAAAAGTCGGTACATACCGACGGTGGTGTCGGCCGAAGGCGGATCGTGCCAGCCGCAGTCTATGACGTAACATTCGCAGCCGAGGGAGGCGATGCAGGGCGCTAAAGCGGCCGTTCTCGAGGCAAATGGAGAATCCCAGGATAGGTGCATGTATTCGTTGAAAATAACGGGAAGTTTTCTGTCGGCTTCGCAGAAGGTCCTGATCGCGCGGCGGTAAAGCGTCATCTGTGAGAGGACCTCGTTGAGGGTCTTGCCGTTAGAAACCGCGACCGGCACCGTCTCGTAGACTTCGCCGGGCGCAAGAGTCCTGCTCCAGGCGTTGTATAAGGCGCAGGAGCCGCCGGTCTGGAGGATAAAAGAGTTTCCCGAAGACGAGATCTCGAAGAACCAGCCGCCCATGCTCTCGACCTGGACCATCAGAAAGCCGCCGTTTTTTCTGTCTTCTAAGATGCACTGGGGCACGTTCTCCCTCGCGGAAGCGTTTCCGCAGTTTTCAAGATGGAAAGTCGTGTTGGCGTTGAAAAGCCCGAGTCTGTGGAAACTTTCGACGACCGGAAGACATTCGCTGTAGCGGGTGTTGGAAAAGCGGTGGAAGAACATTTCGCGGCAGTCGGCAAGCGCTCTGTCTGCGAATTTGAAGCCGAAAGTCGGGGCGCTTTCAAGACGGACGTCATCAGCCGAAACGTTCTTGTAGCTTCGCCTGACCCTGAAGGCGTCCGTGCCCGGGAAAACGTCGAAAAAGGTCGTGATCTCGACTTTCTCCCCGGAAAGGACGAGGCTGAGAGTGTCTCCTTCGATCCTGTGTCCGGCATAACGGAGTTTTGAAGTCTCGGATGAATAATTGAGTCCGTAGCCGCCGATCCCTCCCGAGGCGCCTCCGGCAAGATCAAAAGAGGAAAAATCCGCTTTGAGCGGTTTTGCGGGATCACCCGGAAAAACGCTCTCAAAAACTCTTGTCAACGCCGTGCGGCCTTCGCCGTCAACTTCAAATTCCAAAGGTCCGAACCCGATCTTCATAAGATGATCCTCCGGGAAAGATCTCGGCGAAAGCCGGTCTGAAAATATAATTATATGATACCACTTGAAAACAGTTTTGTCAAGTTTTAAGGCTGTTTTCGAGGCGCCCGAGAGCTTCTTCGAGTGCCTTCTCGTCAATGCCGGGATAATTGACGATGACGACCGGTTTTTCGCCGTCCGAAGGCGGGCTCAGAGTGTAATCGGAAAGAAATCTGAGCCTTATCCCGCTTGAAGCGGCGAGAGCGGCAAGCGCGTCGCGTGAAAGAGATGTGTCGACGCGAACGAGAAAGTGGAGCCCGGTGCTTTCGCCGACGGGAGTCAGTTTGTCCGCGAAAGGAGAAGAGAAAATGATCCCGGTGACTCGCTCTCTTTTTTTCAGGTATAGTTTTGACGTGCGGTAAATGTGGCGCTCGAAAAAGCCGTCGCTGATGAACTGAGCGAGGGTGAACTGTTCAAGCGCGCTCACGCTGCAGGAATAGAAGCCGAGCTCTTTCTCGAATAATCTCATAAGCCCGGGCGGAAGGATCATATAGCTGATCCTCACGGACGGCGCAATAGTGCGCGAGAAGGTGTTCATATATATGACTCTCTCACCTGTGTCGAGAGCAAAGAGAGGGTTCTCGGGTTTCGGACGGAAAGAAAATTCGCTCTCGAAATCGTCCTCAACGACAAACCTGTCGGGATGGGAATAAGCCCAGTTTAGCACGGCGAGCCTGCGCGGAGCGTCCATCACGCAGCCGGTCGGGAAATGGTGAGAGGGCGTCAGGTGCAGAACGGAAGCCGGAGTATTTTCGAGAGCATCCAAACTCACTCCCCTCCCGTCGAGAGAAAGCGGAACGCATTTTGCGCCGTTGACGCGGCAGATCTCGAAAAAACGAAGATAGCCGGGATCTTCCGCTCCGTAAACACGGTCTTTTTTAAGAAGCTGCAGAAGAAGATTGCAAAGGTGGTCTGGTCCCGCGCCGATAACGACGTTATCGGGGTCTGCGTCTATACCCCTCGTACGGAAAAGATAGCCGCAGATCGCCTCTCTTAATTCGCCGGCGCCTTTTACTCCGGTCCCGCCGAGGATCTGCGAGCTCCGTTCCGTGAGCTGTCGGCGCATTATGCGCGCCCAGGATGAAAAGGGAAAGAATTCCGGAGAGATAGCTCCGCGGCTCAGATCGACCGGGACTTCTCCCGAATATCCGCCGGATGCTCTTACCTCTCTGCTCAACGGCCTGGCGCCCGTCACGGAAAGACCCGCGACGTAATATCCGCTCCTCTCGCGCGGGACGACAAAGCCCTCGTCGACAAGAAGAGCGTAAGCGTTTTCGACGGTGATGACGCTCGCTCCCCAGGTGCGCGCGCACTGACGCTTCGACGGAAGCTTAGCGCCGGCATAAAGAGCCCCGGATAGGATATCGCTCTTTAGTTTCTTATAGATCTGAATATAGAGCTTTTCTTTCATTTCTTACTCCGCATAGAAAAATTAAAACTGGTCTTAAAATAATTTTGCGTTTTGGTTATTTTAATGTGACCAGTTCTGATTATAATATACTAAAACAGAAAAGTCAAGAGGAAAGAGCCATGAAGAACAAGCATCTTCTCACAATAACGCTGACAGGACTGCTCGCCGCGCTGACCTGCGCCGCGACGATGCTGGTCAGAGTGCCGTCGGCGACCGGATACAAGAACCTCGGCGACTGCGTCGTCTTGCTCTCCGGCTGGCTTCTCGGTCCGATCTGGGGCTTTCTGGCGGGCGGTATCGGCTCGGGGCTTGCGGATCTTCTCGCGGGATACGGATATTACGTTCCCGGAACGTTCATAATCAAGGGAGCGACCTCTCTTGTCTTTGCGCTTCTGTACGCCTCGTTAAAGAAGAAAATGAATCCTCATCTGTCTTTTATCATAGCTGCCGCCGTCGGAGAATCCGTGATGGTCGCGGGATATTTCGGCTATTCGTTCATCTTCCTTGGCAAGGGCATCGGCGCCGCCGCGAGCGTGCCCGGAAACGTCGTGCAGGGACTTATCGGGATCGCCGCCGCGTTTCTGATCTTGCTCGGGCTCGCCAAAATAAAAGATATCGACAAGATCAAAAAATCATAAAACTTTCATTCCGTCAAAATACGCGCACCGCATATCTTTGCGGCGCGCGTTTTCTATTTGTCGTTCTTTTCAGAGTTGAGCCGGGATATATCAGAGATATGGCTTGAGTTCCGTTTCGATGACGCGTTCTGTAGCCGCGATCTTGGCGCGGATGTGCTCCGCGTCGCACATATACTCCATAGAGGGCTCGAATCCGAGGCGGGAATCGAAGTCGACCATCGGGATCGCGCCGCGGGCGTTTTCGATCTCTTTTTCGGCGATAGAAAGCATTTCGGGAGCGATCTTTTTCTTCCCGTCCTCGTCGGCGGCGTTGAAAGCAAACTTTTTCAGATACCAGTCCTTGACGTTGACTGCGGTGCGGATGCAGACCGCGATGAAGCGGCAGAGGTTGCAAATGCGTTTTGCGTCCTCCATTTTGCGTTCGGGAATGGTCTCAAGCGCCTTCTCGAGAAGAGCGGCTCCCTCGTCGAACATCTTTTCGCTCTCGGAATAGAGGTTTCTTATGCCGACGAAGGTGTCGTGAATCCTTTGATCCGCCATATTGCCCCAAGAGGAACCTTTCATATACATCGGGATGCAGATCACATTCCTGCCGTGGACGGCGTAGGACGGAGAGGAGAAGGTGAAGAAATCATCGTTCAGGATCAAGGGATAAGCCGCGCCGACGCGCATCGGTCCGTACTGATCGTAGTTGGTGGAAATGAGCTGATTAACGGCGTCGCTGAAAAGCCTGTAGGCTTTGAGAACGTCGTCCGCGGACTCGGCCGAGAAGTCCCTTGCCGCGAGTGCGCGGAGGACCTTTTCGGGATCGCTGTCGGGAGCCTCGAACATCCATTTTGCAAAGTCCGAGATAAAGGACGGCGTCCAGCCGAAGTGATGGCTGTCCATCGTGCCGCAGAGTCCCCAGTCGTCGTGCGCCTTTCTCATTTCCTTATAGCGCTTCAGCCACTGATAGGGCGCGGGCATATACGGGATCACGCCGACGTCCCAGCAGAGACCTGCGGTGTTGGTCATCGAATAGAGCCTTATGCCGCGGCGCTTTGCCGCCTTCGCCTCGCTGACGAAATACTTTCCGGGGCCCTCGAAGAAGATCGAGTAGTCGACCGACCTGCCGGGAACGCCCTTTCTTTCGACGTCCTCGAACATTTCAAAGGTCACCAGAAGCGATATGTCTGTCGGAAGGGAGTCGATCAGCGCGATGCGCTTGTCCTCCGCGACGTAGCCCCAGTTATAGGACCAGAACACTATATCCGCGTCGCTCTTTTCGCGGCGGATGATACCCTTTACCATATTGACCCATTTATAGTAGTCCCAGCAGGGCCACCAGCCGGGGCTGACCTTTTTTATGATCCTGTGACCGTCGGGACCTATGTTGTCGTGGCGCAGCATTCCGGACGTGTTCTCGTCGCGGCTGGGGAATTCGACGGATTCGCCGACGAACACGACACCCTTGAGACCCGGGCAGCGGCGGAAAAGCTCGCCGTAGAGAGAATCGTAGAACTTCTCCCCTTCCTCGCCCTCGGGGTACGCCTTGGAGAGCATCATGCTGTAGGCGTAGACGTCGAGCCCGTATTCCGCGGCGCGGCGGATCAGATCGTTGAAATCGTTGTAGCCGTGGCGGTCCCTGTCGAACGCGTGCACGAAGACGAGAAGCGAGGTAAAGCCCGCGTGAGCCGCCTGGCGGATGTAGGTGTCGGGGAAAACGTCGAGCCAGAGTCCGGAATGGATCATTCGCGGAGCGTAAAGAAAGCGGCGGGTGACGTCCTGAGGCTTTATGAACGGCGCCTCGGCGAGATTGAGAAGGTCCTCTAAGAAATACCCGGCGCGGGCGGCGGTGAACGAAGTCGGCCCCGAGAGGACGATCTTATCCTCCGTGACGGTCAGTCTGTAGGACTTTTCGTCCATGGAGGGATCGACAAGGTATTCGATCCTGTGCGCAGAGGGAAGATTGAAGCCGACGAAAACGCCCATAGACACCGCAAAATAGTCTTCGAGATCCCTCGCGGCGTTGTAGAGCACCTTGTCGGTGATATCGGGACAAAAGATCGACCAGCCGTTGTCGATCACGACGTCTCCGGCGGAAGGAACGGCGTCGGGATCGCGGCGCCGGGGCTTGTGGACGACGGCGAAG
>JAFTEP010000078.1 GCA_017453605.1 Clostridia bacterium | reverse complement strand
TCTTTGCAGTGGGCTTTGGTCCACGCGAGAGCTTTTTCGTATTCCTCCTCGCAGTAGATGCCTTCCTCCATGCGTCTGAGGATCTCGACTTCGTCGACCGATTCGACGCGCATACCGAGATATTCTTCCATGAAGTCCTGGTTGATGATGGATCCGGCGATGCCCATGCACTGGCTGCCGATCTGGAGATAGGATTTACCTCTCATAGTGGCGGCGGCGACGGCGGCTCTGCCGAATCTTAAAAGCTTTTCCTTTACGTCGTCGGGGATAGAGGCGACGTCGGTCACGTCCTGGACCTCGTGGCCGTAGATGCCGAAGGCGGGCAGTCCTTTCTGCGCGTGCGCCGCGAGAACGGCGGCGAGATACACCGCGCCGGGGCGCTCGGTGCCGTTGAAGCCCCACACGCCCTTTATCGTGGTCGGATCCATATCCATGGTCTCGGAGCCGTAGCACCAGCCGGGGGTGACGGAGAGAGTGATGCTGACGCCCTCTTTTCTGAACTTGTCCGCGCAGGCGGCTGTCTCGGGGACGCGGCCGATCGTGGTGTCTGCCATGACGACCTTCACGGGCTCGCCGTTCGAATAGAAAAGGTTCTTTTCAAAAAGCTCCGTGGCGGCTTTCGCCATAGCCCAGACCTGCGGCTCGAGGCTTTCCCTGAGGCGCATCGGGCCTCTCCTTCCGTCGACTATGGGACGGATGCCGATGACGGGATATGAACCGATGAGTTTAGATTGCGACATGATTTTACCTCCTGATTTCTTTCGGTACGATTTTACCACAAACGCGCCCCGTTGTCAAAGGCTTGAGACAATTTTATGAAAAATAATCTTGGCTTTTTTACAGCCGGAGGACCGGGGCCGCAAAATACCGCTCCGGTCCTCAGAGAAGAAAAAGTGAGGAAAAATGAGGAAAAATGAGGAATACACGTGAAAAACGCGGGAAAAGAAAAATCAGTAATAATACGCGGGGAGCGCAAGTTCGGGCTGGCGATTTTCCGGAGAGGTCCTGAGAAAGCCGGAACCGGACGCGGGGAAAAAGAGTTCTTCCTTTACCGGAGAAAGCGTATCCGCGTCGAGGCGGATCAGAGCGCGGTGAGAGAGGATGAAGACGCTGCCGCACGCGCCGAACGCTCTGACGTCGTTTACGCCGCTCAAGGGCGAAAGGTCAACGGAAGTTTCCGTGAACGAGACTGAATCCGGGTCATATCTGTAGAAATAGAAAGTACCGCCGGCGTAAAAGCCCGTAAGAGAGTTTTCGGGATCGCAGAAGACCGCGGACGGATCCCGGGTGAAATAAACGCCTCGATAACGCTCTGAAACGTTTACGGCGCAGGGCTTCGGGGAAAGAGCCGAGCCGAGCGGGAACAAGCTGACGCTCGTATGCCTTGAGGCGCTCTGCCCCACGGCGAGAAGAAGATCGCCTTTGAGGTCTCGGCGCGCTTTGGCGGACGCGGACTCCGAAAGCGGTTTCGGGGATCCCGGGTCGGAAAGATCGAACGCGGCGAGGGGCGAAGACGCGCTGTAATTCAACAGATAGACAAGATCGCCGTCGAATCGGACGGAATAGATATAATCGACGCCGGGACAGTCTTCAAGTTCTCCGAGGATCTCAAGATCGCCGTCGAGAACAGTGATAGAACAGCGGTTTTCCTCTTTCGCGACGGCTTCCAGCGCTTCGGAGTCTCTGATTTCGACGCAGGTCGCCGACACAGCTGTGGTGAGCTTGGTCACGGCGCGAAGATGCTTCCCGTCCCAGTCAAGACTGTTAAGGTCCTCCGGGACTCCGCGCAAAGAACCTTCGGAAACGACACGCATAG
>JAFTEP010000007.1 GCA_017453605.1 Clostridia bacterium | reverse complement strand
TGATCCCCACGATCGGCAGCTCTCTCAAGCAGACCATCGAATCCGAGATCAAGGACGAGGACGGCAAAGTTGTTGACGGCTCTGTCAGAGTCGACTTCTATGAGAACCACGTTTTCAGAGTCACCGCTCGCACCCGCAACTTCTTCTATGTTGTCGGCGGAAAATTTGACGTCAAAGACGGCAAGCTTGTTTTCATGCTGAAAAACGGCACCGAGCTCGAATTTGCGGACGATTTCGTTCTTACTGTCCCGCTGCCTAACGGCTGCACGGTTTCGCCCAAGCTCGACAAAGAAATCGTTGACACTTTGCTTGCCAGCTTCTGATTTTTCGGGTATCCATAAGGCCTGAAGCACATCTGCACCGCAACAGGCATAAGACAGAACAAAGATGCCGGCTTTCCTTGAAAAAGGTTGGCCGGCATTTTTCCTGTTTTATCCATGGATACGACAGAACCGCAGACTTCGAGGCCGATAACTCAGTCCTCAATATCTATTACGGAGAGAATGACATCGCCCCCGTACATGCCTTTCTCGCAGTATACTCTTGTCCGGGTCCTCATGCTCTTGCTGTTTTCGAGTGTAAAGCCGCAAAAACAACTGTGAAAAAACTCTTAAACAGAGGGAAGACTTATACAGGAATGCGAAAAAAAGGAGGTGATCGCATATGAAGATCCTGCTCAGCGCGTTTGAGCCTTTCGGCGGAGAGAAAGTGAACGCCTCGCAGGAAGCGCTGAAACTGATCGTTCCCCGCGACGGAATGGAACTGATCAAAATAACCGTCCCGACGGTGTTCGGACTCGCGGGCGAGACGCTGCTTGAAGCCGTGTGCAAAGAAAGACCGGATGTCGTGATCTGCCTCGGACAGGCGAGCGGACGCGCCGCCGTCACGCCGGAGCGCGCCGCGCTCAACGTGCGAGACGCCGCTATTCCCGACAACGCCGGATATCAGCCGCAGGAAGAGCCCGTCGTTCCCGGCGCGCCGGCGGCCTATTTCTCGACGCTGCCGCTCAAGGCCATGACCGCCGCGGCCAGACAGGCCGGTTTTGCAGCGGAAATATCGAACAGCGCTGGTACTTTTGTGTGCAACGACCTGATGTATTCGCTTCTCCATGCGCTTGCCCGTGAGTTTCCGTCGGTCCGCTGCGGCTTTATCCACATTCCCGCCTGCGTACCGTCGGATCAGGCTCCGCACACGCCCGTAATGCCGTCAGAGACGGCAGCCGCCGCGATCGAGACGATGCTCGCGGCGCTCCGGAAATAAAAAAGAAAGCTCCCGCCTCCGAGGCGGGAGCTTTCACATGGAAATGAGCAGATCTGTAAGCCGGGTTCTGTCTTAAGCGACCATCTATCTAGGCCTGCCGTTGCCGACAGGCTCAAGCCGCCTCCTGAGAGCGATCGGGCCGATCTGTGTGCTCTCCCACGGCGTTGCTCCGGATAGAGTTTACAGCACCGGCATGTCTCCATGCGGCGGGTGGGCTCTTACCCCACCTTTCCACCCTTACCC
>JAFTEP010000006.1 GCA_017453605.1 Clostridia bacterium | reverse complement strand
TCCGAGCCGGTAATAGGGCTCGACTCCGTTTTCGACGAGGGCGCTGATAAGCGCGTCGGTGAACGCGAAGTCGTAGTTGTTCTTATCCTGTTCGTCGGCGTCGAAGTCCCGGAAGATATTGGGGACGTCTACGAATCTGTTTGAGCCGTAGGGACCTCCTACGTCGTGCAGGCGCGAATAGGGGATCCCTGCCTCCGACAGATAATGGAAGTTTTTGAACATATCCCTGCCGAGCCCGCCGATCGGTCCCTGACCGACGGCGTGCATCGGCTTGATCGAGCCGACGGCTCTTGAGGGATCGAGAGTTATTTTTGCCATTTCCTTTCTCCTTTCGCTTGTGGCGTCATATCTTGAAGCACTTTCTGACGTTCTTGAGGCTTCCGAGGACGAGGATCGGCGTTTCGGCGTCGAAGACGGAGCCCGGCGTGACGGTGAGGTCGAGCTTGCCGTTCTTTCTGAAGCCGAGGATGTTCACGTTGAAGCGGTTGCGGACGTCGACCTGCGCGACAGACTTTCCGATCCAGTTTTCGGGGACGATGAGCTCGAACACGCCGTTGTCGCCGTCGAGCTCCATGTAGTCGATGACGTGATCCGAAGTATATCTTATCGCCATCCAGGAAGCCATCTGCTCCTCGGGATCGACGACGTGATCCGCCCCGTTCTTCAATAAGAACTTCGCGTGGATCGGGTTGATCGCACGGCTGATGACCAACTTGGCGCCGAATTCCTTCAAGAGGGAGGTCGTTTCAAGCGAGCTCTGGAAGTCTTCGGCGATCGTGACCATACAGGCGTCGAAGTCCTTTATCCCGAGGCTTTTCAAAAAATCCGGGTCGGTGCTGTCTCCGATCTGCGCGTTCGTCACGACGCCAAGGGCGGCGTTGACCTTGTTTTCGTCTATATCGACTGCCATGACTTCGTGGTCGAGCTGGTTCAAATGGCGCGCGATGTGCATTCCGAACACGCCCAGACCGATAAGAAGGATGCTTTTCATTTCGTTTTTCCTCTGCGATAATGCGATATTTTTTGTCGTCAGCCGACGGTGATCTTCTCGACGGGATATTTTTCCACGTCGGTGCGGTTAGTGCCGAGAGCGGCGTATATGACCGTCAGCCCTCCGACCCTGCCGACGAACATCAGCGCGGTGACGATGAGCTTCGACGCCGTCCCGAGCAAGCCGGTTATCCCGAGGCTGAGACCCACGGTGCCGACCGCCGAGGCGCTCTCGAACAGACAGTCGCCGAGTGGGAGCGAATCGAGCGCGCTTATCGCACAGCCGCCGATGAGAAAGAGGATAAGATAGGTCAGAAGCAGCGTCGATGCGGTCCTCACGGTCTCGTCCGGCACTCTGCGCGAGAAGACCTTCGTTGAGCTGCGCTTGCCGAAGACGCCGAACGCCGCCGCGAACAGAAGCGCGAGAGTGGTCGTCTTCATACCGCCCGCGGTCGATCCGGGCGAGCCGCCGGTCAGCATCAGCACGGTCATCAGCACCCTGCCGTTTGACGACAGAAGAGACTGATCGGCAGTGTTGAAGCCCGCGGTGCGCGCGGTCACCGACTGGAAGAGGGAGCACCAGATCCTCTCGCCGAGAGGCATTTTTGAAAAATCAAAGAAGAAAAAGAAGACGGCGGGGATGATGAGCAGAACGGCGGTAGTAACGATCACGACCTTCGACTGCAGGGAATACTTTTTGAACCTCAGCCCGTGCGTCAGCACGTCGCGGTATGTAAGAAAGCCCAGGCCTCCGATGACGATGAGCAGGATGACCGGGACGTTCACGAGGGGATCGGAAGAGTACGCGGTCAGAGACGCGTAGTTGCCGGAGACGTCGAAGCCCGCGTTGCAGAACGCGGAGATCGAATGGAACACGCTCATCCACACGCCTCGCCAGCCGTGATCCCTCACGAAGGCGGGCATCAGAAGCAGCGCGCCGGAAAATTCTATCACGAGCGTCGCCTTGAAGATGAAGCCGGTGTGGCTCATTATGCTCCCGAGAGTCGGCGCGGAGGTGGATTCCTGCAGAGTGCTCCTGCCGGAGAGCCCCAGCTTTTTGCCGGTCACGAGCGTCAGCCCGACCGTCATCGTCACGACGCCCAGACCTCCGATCTGTATGAGCGCGAGTATCAACCCTTGAGCGAACGCAGACCAGTATGTCGCGGTATCGCGCACGACAAGCCCGGTCACGCAGACCGCGGAGGCGGAGGTGAACAGAGCGTCGGAAAAAGGCGTCGGAACGCCCTCCGCCGAGCTTATCGGCAGTGAGAGCAAAAAGGCGCCGAGAAGTATCAGCAGGGCGAATCCGGCAAGGATCACCCTGAAAGGGGATAGGATCTTGAATTTCATTTTTTACAAAACTTTCCCGGCGGGACCCGCCGGGAGATCTTCAGAGCTTCTGCTCGACGTAGACGGCGATATCTTTCGCCGTGCGCAGATCGGGCGCGTCCTCGTCCGGGACGGCGACCCCGTATTTCTCCTCGAGCGACATCAACAGTTCAGCCACGTCGAGGCTGTCGACTCCGAGATCGTCGACAAGATCCGTGTCGTCACCGACTCTTTCGGGCGCAATACCCAAAGTCGCGCATATAAGTTTTTTTATTTCTTCTATCATATTGCTGCCTTTCGTTGGATCGATTGGAACACATTATACACCGACTCGCGCGTTTTGTCAAGATTCAAAGGGTTCCATGAGGACTTTGAGGCGCGGATTTTCCTCCTGACAGTCTTCTATAAGCGCAATAAAGCTCTCCCAGCGCGCGCCCAGACTCTCTTTCAGAAGCCCGGTGTTGGTTATGACGAGCCCGATCTTTTCCGGCTGAGTCAGCATATCGTGGAGCGCGTCGAGGTTCATCCCGTACCAGTCGGGGAAAGAAAGCTGCTTTTTCAGGCTCTCGTGGAGCATCACGGAGGAAAAGATCATCCTGCCGTCAATAAGCGCCGTTTTCATTTACGGTTCTCCCCAGATCAGAGTGAAGCTCTTGTAGTGGTCGTCGGTGTAATAAATAAGTCCGTCGTTTGAAAAAACTATGCGCTTCGCGCCGCGGCTTTTGGCGCCGAGAGTGTCGACGTCGCACTCGGTGTAGGTCCTGCCGCTCTTTTTGGGGAGCAGGCCCTCGTAGTTTCCGAAGCGGTCTCCGCCGATGCACTTGCCCGGCGCGTAGGGCTCGAGACTTCCGCCGCTCCAGCCGAGCTTTTCGGCTTCGTTTTTGGTGATGAAGTTTTCGGGAAGCCGCGAATAGGTCCTTATATAGAGCGCCACGTCTTCTTTAGAGGTATATGTGCCGTGCTCGTCTATCGCCTTCGGCGCTTCGGTCGCCGGAGCGGACGGGGCGGGAGCGCTCGTTTCGGGAGCTTTCGTTTCCGGCGCCTCGGTCGAAGGTGAGGTAGACGCCGGGGCGACTGTTTCCCGCGCCGTCGACGCCGGAGAATCTGTTTTTGACGCCTCGGGGATCTTTTCGGTCTGCGCCGCCTCCGTCACGTTTTCTACGGTCGAAGCCGCAGGAGCCGGAGAGTTGAAGCCTCCGCGGATAAAAAATATCGCAAGGACCGCGACGACGAGCAGGATCCCGGCTAAAAGTTTTTGTTTATCCTGTTTTTTCATATTCTTCACCGGATCTTTTTATGCGTCTCAGAACACGATCAGCGCGATCAGCTCGACGGTCTCATCGCCCTCGTTTGCGATCCCGTGTCCCGTGCCCTTCGGGGTGATCGTCACGTCGCCCGCTCTGACGGTGACCTCCGTCCCGTTGTCGCTGTATTTTGCAGTTCCCTTCATTATATAGAAAAGCTCGCTGTCGTTCTCGTGGACGTGGAATCCGATGCTGCAGCCGGGCTCGAGCACGATCTTTCCGAACATCCTGCCCTTGTCGTTGAGTTCGGCGTTGGTGACAAAGTTCGTAAGCTTCGCGACGCCCTCGCCTCCGCGCATCTTCTCCCTCAGTTCGGTCACAAAAGAATCGGATCTTTTTATCATTTTTTATCGCATCTCCTTGTTTCATATAAAAAGCCACGCGGCTTTTTAAAAGATTATACCACAAACGCCCCGAAACCGCAATCCCCGCCGCGCAAATTCTGGCATCCGCAAAAAAACCGAAAGCTCTTTTTGGGCGCGGAGCTTTACAAAACTGTGTCCTTGTGATATAATTTTATTGAAAAAATCATACGTTCCGGGGGAGAATGATGTATCGCGTCAGTTTCATCGTCGACGGCGGCCCTTATTATCGCGGGGCGAAGCTTTTAATCGAAAACGGAGCTCTGACTTTCAGATTTTTAGGGAAGCAGATACTCCGGATACCTTTTGAAGATATAATCTCCGTGAGCTACGGGCGCGTCTTTTTGCAGATCGGGGAATGGATCGCGCTCGAATACTCGGGCGGCTCGGTAAATATATACTGTCCGAGAAAAAACAGGGAAGAGCTTTTCGGGATCCTCAGCCGGGCGGCCGCAAATTGAGAGCGATTTTTCGGATTATTCCCGGCGCGGCAAAAAACTTTTCAAAAAGTATTTACAAATCGCTTGCGGCGTGATATAATACCATTTACGCCATTGTACCTTGACGCAGTCTCGCGGGGTCGCCTCCGATTTCGATTCACCGGTCACTTCGTCAAAGGCAAATTAAAATTTTTATGGAGGAAAACAACAATGGAAAAGGAACTCAAGCAGCAGATCATCGCTGAAAACAGCATCCACGAGGGCGACACCGGCTCTCCCGAGGTCCAGATCGCGATCCTCACCGAGCGCATCAACAACCTCAACGAGCATCTGAAGAAGAACAAGAAGGACCACCACTCCCGCAGAGGTCTTCTCAAGATGGTCGGTCACAGAAGAAACCTTCTCAACTACCTTATCAAGAAGGACATCAACCGCTACAGAGCCATCATCGAAAAGCTCAACATCAGAAAGTAATCTTTTACGAAAGCTACAGGAAGTATTATGTTCGAGAATCACAGAATTTTCAGGTATGAGCTCGCCGGCCGACCGCTTGTGGTCGAGACGGGAAAAGTCGCTCAGCTCGCCAACGGAAGCGCGCTCGTAAGGTACGGCGACACGGTCGTTCTCGCTACCGCCACAGCCAGCGCCGCTCCGAGAGACGGGATCGACTTTCTTCCGCTTTCCGTGGACTTCGAGGAGAGGCTCTACGCCGCCGGAAAGATCCCCGGAAGCTGGAACAGGCGCGAGGGCAGGCCGACCACCAAGGCGATCCTTTCTTCCCGCGTCATCGACAGACCCATCCGTCCCCTGTTCCCCAAGGATCTGAGAAACGACATCTGTCTGTCGCTTCTTGTGATGTCCGTCGAGCCGGACAATCCGCCCGAGATCGTCGGTATGATCGGCGCGTCCATCGCGCTTGCCATCTCCGACATCCCGTGGAACGGACCCATCGGCGGCGTTTCCGTCGGTCTCGTCGACGGCAGCCCCGTCATCAACCCCACCCTCGCAGAGAGGGAAAAGAGCACCCTCGAATTGACCGTTTCCGGCACCGAGGAGAAGGTCGTCATGATCGAAGCCGGCGCGAAGGAAGTCACCGACGACGATATGTTCAACGCGATCATGCTCGCTCACGAAGAGATCAAAGGCGTCGTCAGGTTCATCAAGTCCATCGTCGCCGAGATCGGCAAACCCAAGTTCGAATACCCCTCGTGCGAGATCGACCACGATTTCTACGAGGCGGTCAAGGATTTCGCGATCGAGGACGTGAAAGCCGCCCTCGACACCGACGACAAGACCGTCAGGGACGCCGCGATGAAGATCGTCACCGACAAGGTGCACGCCGAATTCGACGAGAAGTTCCCGGAGCTCGTCGCTCAGATCCCCGAGATCCTCTACAAGCTGCAGAAATTCGTCGTCCGCCGCTGGCTCCTCGACGAGGGCAAGCGCGTCGACGGCAGAAGGCTCGATCAGATCCGCCCGCTGGCGGCTGAGGTCGGCGTCCTTCCGAGGACTCACGGCTCGGGTCTGTTCACCAGAGGTCAGACTCAGGTCTTGACCGTCGCGACTCTCGGCTCGATCTCCGATCAGCAGCTGCTGGACGGGATCGACGAGGAAGAGTCCAAGAGATTCATGCACCACTACAATATGCCCGCCTACTCCGTCGGAGAGGCGAAGGCGTCGAGAAGCCCCGGCAGGCGCGAGATCGGACACGGCGCCCTCGCCGAGCGCGCTCTCGAGGCGGTCATCCCCTCGGTCGACGACTTCCCCTACACGATCAGGCTGGTCAGCGAGGTCGTTTCTTCCAACGGCTCGACCTCTCAGGGCTCCGTCTGCGGTTCGACTCTGGCCCTCATGGACGCCGGCGTGCCGATCAAGGCTCCCGTCGCCGGTATCTCCTGCGGCCTCATCACCGAGGGCGAGCGCTGGATGACCATGATCGACATCCAGGGCGTCGAGGACTTCTTCGGCGATATGGACTTCAAGGTCGCCGGAACAAAAGAAGGCATCACCGCGATCCAGATGGACCTCAAGATCGACGGTCTCACCCCCGCG
>JAFTEP010000005.1 GCA_017453605.1 Clostridia bacterium | reverse complement strand
TTCACCGCAAAATGATGAGATGAGTTCCGCTTTATGCGCCGAAGGCGCTCATCATTCGGCGAAACCGATCATCATGCGCGAAAGCGCTCATCATGTTCCGCACGAGCGGAACTCATCATTTGCCGAGTGTCCTTTGGAACACTCGGCATTTTCGGGTCCTCTTTTTTGGTCTTATCGCTTATTTGTCCGTTTCGTCGGGATCGTCCGTTTCGTCGGAGTCTTCGGGATCATCCGGCTCGTCGGAGTCTTCGGGATCATCCGGCTCGTCGGAGTCGTCGAGGTCCTCCGATCCGTCGGCCGTGACTTTGATCTTTTTGTTCTCGTTTATCATAATAAGAACGATCAGGGCGACAAGCGCGGCGGTGACGACGATCAGCGGGATCAGCGCGAGGATGAACGCGCGCGATATCACTCCGCTGAGAAGAGCGACGACGAGGAGCTTGAAGAACGAGTTTCCCAGAAGCAGTTTGCCGGGCAGATCGTACGCGCTGAACAGAAGCATAGGCACCGCGTACAGCACGACGCCGACCCAGATCGCGGCGATGGCGTTGTAGGTCTTCTTCAGCTTGTCGCTTGTCAGGCTCAGAAACCAGATCCCGACCGCCGCGGCGAGCGCGATCGCAAAGGGGATCGCGGCGCTCAGGCCGAGCACGGTCTTCACTGCGGACTTTGAGAACACGTTCTCATAGCCGTACTTCACAAGATCGAGCTTTTTGTCGACGAGACTTATGGACTTGAACGAATTGAGGTACACGTCGATCTGCTCCGCCAGCCTGTTTCTGAGTCCCGAAAGAGCCTCGTCGACCTCCTCTTCGGAGAGGGCGGTCGAGTTTTCCGGACTTACACCGCGGGACTCCTCCTCAAGGCGGATCTCTTCTTCCTCCGCCATGACCGTCGGCTTGATGCGCTCGGTCAGGGGGATGAATTTGTCGGCGGGGTAGCTCACTGTCGGAGTCGAGGCGCCCTCCGTGAGAGAGGCGCGTATGCCCTTGAGATATTCCGCGGTGAGCGATCTGACGGTGTCGTTGTCGACGCAGGATCTCAGCACGGCCGAAATGTCGCCGTACTGCTCGCCGAAGTAGGTGTAGGTGTCGGAAATGAAGTCTTTGTCGATCTTGCGGATGATGTGATCGGCGTAACGGGCGGCGATCTTCTCGGAGTCGGTCTCGTATTCGAAGCTGTGCTCCGTCAGCGAGGCGAAGAATCCCTCGCTCCCGAAGGTGCCTCCGGCGAGAGCCAGACAGAAGCCCGCAAAGGTGCCGAGCACGACGATGACGGCGCATATAACGCATCCGGCGATCCGGAGAGCTTTAGTGGCGTTTTTCATATCAGCTTTCCTTCACGCTCCAATCCTTGCCCTCTACCATTTCGGCGATGACTCCCAGACGCTTGTCCTTGAATTCATAGGGATGCCTTCTCGGGTAGCAGGTGTAGAGGAACACGATGTTCTTCTCGCCCTTGTGGGCGCCGAAGAGGATCTTTGAATCGTCGTAGTTGAAAATGAATATATCGGTGACGCGGTAGACGTATCTGCCGTAGATGGTGTCGATGTAGAACATATCGCCGATCTCGACGTCCTCGAGCTCGTTGAAGTAGCTGTTGACGTGAGCGGAGATTATGGTCCTGCCGCCCTGTCCGCAGTAGGCGGAGCGGAAATTCATGCAGGCGCCCTTCTTCAGAAGATCGGTGTCGTTGCCGGAATACAGCGGGATCCCGCGCCTCTTCCATCCGAAGAACTTGATCGTGCCCCATTTGTCGCCCCAGGAGATGACCGGGAAGACGTCGGCTGTGGCGGGAGCCTTTTCCTTCGAGGGATCGTAGGGCTCGCGCGGCTTGTCCTCTTCGGTCTGCGTGAGTTCTTCGGTCTCTGTCGCCGGAACGGTCTCAACTTCGGTGTAGGCTTGAGTTTCGGCCGGATCGGGGACGTTCTGTCCGGCGGTCTTTGTGGGGATTATCGGGGTGTTTTTGGAGGGGACGTCGTTTTCATCGACGATGACCTGGAAATATGAGCTTGAAGAAACGAAAGCCTGAAACGCCCAGACCGAGAAGAATACCACGGCGGCGGCGAAAAGCAAAAAGGGAGCACTATAAAGCACTCCCTTTTTGATCAGCTTCGTTGTCTTCTTTTCAGAAGCCGAACTCATCGATCACTTACGCTTTGGTCTTCTGAGCTACAAAAGCGGCGGAAGCGAGAACAACGAGAGCGGCGGCTGCAGCGACGAAAGCGACGGTGGATCCAACAGGACCGGTCTTGTCGGGAACAGTGCCTTCCTGACCGAGGGTGATGGAGCCGAGGAGCTTATCAGCTGCGAGAGCGTTGCCCTGAGCGTCGAGAGCGTCAACGACGTAGAACTCAACGGTGGTGGCCTTTTCGCCTTCAACGATCCTGTACCAGATTCCGAGGGCCTTGCAGCCGGTCTGGAGATCGCCGATGACCTGATCTTTTTCAGCGTCGGTGTAATCGTCAAGTCTGGTGCCCTTGCCGCTGTTGACGATGGCTCTTGCATCTTCGATAGCGGCGGTGACGACGTCAGCCTGCTCCTGAGTGACCTGGATCTGGTTCAGGATGTTCTTGATGGCGGACTCGTACTCATCCCAGTATCCTTCCGGGCAGACGTCGTTAGCCTTGGCAACGATGTCATCCTTGGGATCCGCGAGAGCGCAAACTGCGAAAATACTCATCAGCATTGCGATCAGTGTGACGACAGAAACGATTTTCTTCATAAGTTTTACCCCTTTTTAAGATTTTACAATACCGCCTACAGTATTTGCCTACATTGTATAACAAACTTTCAAAATAGTCAATAGCTATTTCAAAATTTTTTTTTAAAAAGTTGGATGTTTTTGAAATCGGTGTTAAATTACACCGGTTTTTTCAGTTTTCCTTCTTTCAGAAGCTTCAGAAGCGCCGAATTCTGAGACGCGAGACCCTTGTATCCCGCGATCCCGTTCGCCGCGGCGATCTTTTTTCTGTATGAGAACGAATTTTCCTCTCCTATCGAGCGAAGCGCGTCGACGATGCTCCTGCCGGCGTAGGTACAGGCCCCGAAGTATCTTTCCGTCTCCGGCGGGGCGTCCGGCGACAAATATTTCGCGGTCTTCTTTTCAAACTCGTCCCAGTGGGGGAGGATATACTCCGGGCAGTTTTTCGACGGGCAGAAATACTTGTGGGTGTAGAGGTTTTCCACACCAAGCCCGAAGCGCTTCAGAAGCCACGCGGCGAGCGCGGCACAGGTCTCTTCGCTCTCGGGATCCTTTCCGATGCACTCGATCGCGACGCAGTCGAGATTGCCGCCGACAAATCCGTTTTCGGACTTGTCCGGGCGTCGGCTGCTCGCGTCGCCGGCGTGCCAGCCGCGCTCGTCGAGCGCGAGGTTCTGCCAGATCTCACTTTTCCATACGTAGAAGTGGACGACCGCGCCGCTCATGTGACAGTTCGGCCAGGTCGCGCGGGTGTACTGCTCGGCGGGATCGGTCAGAGGGGAGGTTTGGATATCGCCGGTGTTGTGGATCACGACTCCCCTCGCTTCGCCGCTTCCCTCGCCGAGCTTCTTGCAGGGCTTCATCGGTTCGCCCTTGCGGCACCACGCGGCGACGTCGCGCTTTGCTCTCGCGCCGTCCGGGATGATCTTTTCCTTGACGGTAAGCGTGCGTCCGCCGATCGAGGCCTTGTAGGTCCTGTCGGGTTTCAGATATACGCTCAAGGTTCACTCCTCCTTTCGCGCCTGCTTGATGAGCTGGTTCGTGTAGACTCCGGCTCCCGCGGCGAGAACTCCCTGGGTCACCGCCGAGAAGACGACCGCCGCCGCGTCGCCGAAGCTTTTTATGTCCGCCGCTCCGAGACACCAAAGCGCGCAGAGCAGCGCGCCGGCGATCCCGAGGATCAGAGGTATGTATTTATCTTTGACCGATCTTGAGTTTTTGAGCCCGATCCCGATAAGATAGAGAACGGGGATAAGCGCCGTGAGCTCGGGTCTGATAAGATCCGCGGCGCCGTATGCCGATTCCATGATATTTCTCCTTTCTTTCTGTTTTTCATCAGCCGCCCGTGGGCAGCTCGAGAAACTTTTTTCTTATGTCGTCCATGACTCCGTTCGCGCCGAGCGCGTGATACTGCTTCCAGCAGTTCTCGAAGTTTTCGCGCGCGTAGATCGGAGCCCTGCCTTTTTCCGACCACTTGTTGAAGTCGTCGATCATCTGCGCCCTGAGGAGCGCCTGAATCCCCTCCCTGAGAGCGCGCTCCGTGCGCCGGCTCTCGCCGACGGCTCTGAGCGCGATACCTATCGCTCCGGCGCAGATAGCGGGCGCGCCGAGGAGCGTCAGCCACTGGAAGAGGGTCATTTTTCCCCTCCGCGTCCGCCGTGCCGCCCTCCGGACGGCGTTATGTGATTTTTCTTTTTCACTTTTTTTATAAGGACCGGTAAAGTCCTTTTTTTCACCTCGCTTTTTCTGGCTCCGGGGAAGCTTGCAAGGGTGAATATAACATACATTCGTAAAGACTTTCAATGACCCGCGCCGTGAAAACGAAAGAAAAATCGACTTGTTCATATTTTATGTTTGAAATTCGCGCGAAAATGAGTTAAAATATATAAAAATCCAGAAAGCGGGCCGAAGAAAAGCGTTTTTTGCCCGTTTTGCAAGTCAAGGAGGGAAAAATGGGCGGACCTTTTACGGTGGTTTTTGAAAAATTGCCCTTTTTGAAAGATTTCGAGTTCGAGGTAAATCCCGTGGCGTTCAGCATTTTCGGAAGGAACATCGCCTGGTACGGGATCCTGATCTGCATAGGGATCATCGTGAGCTACTTCTACGCTTCGGGCAGGTTCAAAAAAGAGGGACTGAAGACGGACGATCTTCTCGATTACTGCCTGTTTGCGGTGCCGATCGGCATCATCGGCGCGAGAGCGTTCTACGTCATCACGGATCTGAAAAGCTTCAAGACCTTCGGGGATATGGTCGCGATCTGGAACGGCGGTCTTGCGATCACCGGCGGCATAGTCTTCGGGGCGATAACTCTCCTTATCGTCGCGAAAGTGAAAAAGCACAATCCGCTCATCGTTCTCGACGCGATCGCGCCCGGAGTGATCCTGGCGCAGGCCATTGGGCGCTGGGGCAACTTCTTCAACGGCGAGGTGTTCGGAGTCGAGACCTCTCTGCCGTTCGCGATGACGCTCTCCGACGGGATCATCGTCCACTCGAACGTGCATCCGCTGTTTTTATACGAGTGCTTCTTCAACGTCGCCGGCTTTATAATAATGCATATTCTATATAAAAGGAAGAAATACAACGGCCAGATCGTTTTCTTCTACTTCGCGTGGTACGGGCTCATCAGAGCGTGGCTCGAAACGCTGAGGGATCCGGAGTACAAGATGAAAAGCGTCCTGTTCGGGGGTATGTTCAGCCAGAACGTCTGCCTGATCGGCGGGATCCTGGGACTCGTTTTGTTCATCCTCGGCTTCATTCTGAAAAAGAAAAAGGTCTGGGTCTTTGCCGCCGAGCCTTTCGCGATAAAACAGGCCGCGCCCGATGAAGAGGCATCGGCGGATAGCGAAGAGTCCGAAAAAGCCGAAGACGGCGAAGAGTCAGAGAAAACGGAAGAAACAAAAGAAACGGAAGAAAAAAAGACCGTCCCGTACGATTCGGGCGCGGACGAACAGCCGGAAAACGATCCGGACGCGCCCGCGGATGAGACAACGGAAGACACCGAAGAGGACGAAGAGGGGGATGACGATGCCGGTAATTCTTGACGGTAAGGCGCTTTCAAAAAAGATCGAGGCTCAGCTTCTTATAAGAAGCGCGGCGCTGAAAGAAAAGTTCGGGTTCGTTCCCGCTCTGGCGACAGTGCTGGTCGGATCCGATCCGGCGAGCGCGACCTACGTCAGGATGAAAAAGAACGCATGCGCGAGAGTGGGGCTGGAATCCCTGAGCGTTGAGCTGCCGGAAGAGACGACCACAGAAGAGCTGCTCGCGCTGATCAACAGGCTGAACGAAAACCCCTCCGTCTGCGGGATCCTGCTCCAGCATCCTGTCCCGAAGCAGATAGACGAGAGGGCGTGCTTCGACGCGATCGCGCCCGAAAAGGACGTCGACGGAGTGAACACCCGGACCTTCGGCAGGATGAGCATGGGGCTCGACGCCTATCCGAGCGCGACGCCCGGCGGCATAATGGCGCTGCTTGAAGAATATAAGGTGCCGGTCAGCGGCAGGCGCGCCGTCGTGATCGGCAGGAGCGCGATCCTCGGCAAGCCGGCGGCGATGATGCTCCTGAAGGCCGACGCCACGGTCACCGTCTGCCACACGAAGACAAGAGACCTCGGAGAAGTCGTGAGGGAAGCGGACATAGTCGTCGCGGCGGCGGGCAGACCGAAGCTGATAAAGGCCGAATGGATCAAAGAGGGGGCGGTGCTCGTCGACGCGGGCTTCAACGCCGGCAACGTCGGAGACATCGACCTCGAGAACGCGGCGCCGAAGTCTTCGTTCTACACCCCGGTCCCCGGAGGCTGCGGTCCGATGACTATAGCTACGCTCATGAAAAACACCCTCCTCGGCGCCGAAAGGCTGTGTGAGAGAAGATAAAAAACAGGCTTACATAATAAAAATCTCCGCCCGGAAAAATCCCGAAAAACAGCTTCAGGGCTGAACTTTTCCGTTCGGATCGGTTCAAAAAAGAGCCCGCGGACTGAAAATTTGTCCGCGGGTGGTTTTTTTGCGGTTTTCACAGTCTCCACAACGCCGTGTATCTTGCGGCGGGGCGGTCGTTGTCGACCATGCGGCGGACCGAGGCGCCGTTTCCGACGATGATGACCATTTTTTTTGCGCGTGTGACTGCGGTGTAGAGAAGGTTTCGCGCCGCGAGCATCGGCGGTGGATTGAAGACCGGGAGGATAACTATCGGATACTCGCTGCCCTGCGATTTGTGGACCGTGACCGCCCAGGCGTGCTCGAGCTCGTCGAGCGCCGAGAAGTCGTAGTCGCAGAGCCTGCCGTCGAAATCGACCGTCAGGAGCTGCTCGTCGGGGTCGAGAGAGATTATCCTACCTATGTCGCCGTTGAAGACGCCGGTTCCGGTCAGGCTCTCGTTTTCGGCGGCGCGCCAGAGCATTTCGTAGTCGTTGGTGATCTGCATCACCTTGTCTCCGAGCCGGAAGATCCTTTCGCCGCTTCTGTGCTCGGGCTTGTCTTTTGCGGGCGGGTTCAGGGTGTTCTGGAGCACCGAATTTATGTTGACGGTGCCGAGCTCTCCCTTTTTCGTGCAGGAAAGGATCTGCACTCCCTCCAAGACGTCCCTGCCGTAGGTCTTAGGCAGTCGGGATGCGCATAGCTCCACTACCGCCGAAAGGCTGGATGCCGGATCGGGGCGTTCGAGCATGAAGAAGTCGCCGTTTTTGCCGGAGGCGACCGGATATTCGCCGCGGTTTATCCTGTGCGCGTTGGCGACGATGCTGCTGTCGTCCGACTGACGGAAGATGCGCTCCAGACGGCAGACTTTGTATTTTTTCGACGCGATTATATCCCTCAGCACGTCTCCGGCGCCTACGCTCGGGAGCTGGTCGCTGTCGCCGATGAGGATGAGCCTCGTGCCCGGACGGAGCGCCCTGAGAAGAGAAGAAAACAAAAACACGTCGATCATCGAGACCTCGTCGACGATCACCGCGTTGTAATCGAGCGGGGTCAGTTCGCCCCTGTAGAATCTGGGCTCGTCGTCCTCTGAAAACTCCATCTCGAGGAGCCTGTGGACGGTCTTCGCCTCTTCGCTTGTCGCCTCGCTCATCCGCTTTGCGGCGCGTCCGGTAGGGGCGGCGAGCGCGGTCTTGAGTCCGAGCCCGGTGAAGATCCTGAGGACCGCCTTGATTATCGTGGTCTTGCCGGTCCCGGGACCGCCGGTTATCACGGTAAGCGGCTCGTTGATCGCGCTGAGGATCGCCTTTTTCTGCGCCGGGGCGTATTCGATCCCCTCGGCGTCCTGGGTCTCCTCTATGAGTTTTTCCGCGCCGATCACCGTGCCGTAGAGGTTCACGGACGAAAGGATCGAAAGCCTCACGGCGCAGGTCGTCTCCGCGTCGTAGGCTTTTTTGGCATATACGGCGGTGTGCTCGGGGAAGACTCTCTTCACGAGCCTGTCGGCGGCGGCGAGGTTCTCGATCCCGGAGCGCGCCGCCTCCTCGCTGCATCCGAGCAGCTTCGCGGATGCGGCGGCGAGCTTTTCGAGCGGCAGATAGACGTGTCCGTTGGACGCGGCGTTGTAGCTGAGAAGATACATTATCCCGGCTTCCACCCTCATCGGGGAATCCTGCGCGACGCCGAGCGACATCGCGAGTCTGTCGGCTCTCTCGAAGCCGACGCCGTAGACCTTGTCGCAGAGGATATATGGGTTGTTCTTCACAAGCTCGACCGCGCCGTTCCCGAACTGCTTGTAGATCTTCATCGAGGTCGCGGGTCCGAAATGCTCGCCGAAGAACAGTATAACGTTCCTGAGACCGAACTGATCCCGGAAGGCTCGGGAGATCTCGCTCGCCTTAGCGGGCGTGATCCCCTTGATCTGAGAGAGAAGCTCGGGAGAATTTTCTATGACGTCGAAGCTTGTCGCGCCGAATCTGTCGACGATGCGCTTGGCTGTCTTGGGTCCGACGCCCTTTATCGTGCGCGAGGAGAGGTATCTGAGCATACCCGCGGCGTCGTCCGGGATCTCGGGCTCGAAGACCGAGACCTTGAACTGCTTCCCGTAGCTGGGGTGGATCACCCATTCGCCCATGACGCGCGCGTTGGCGCCGAGCCTGAGTCCGGGCATCGTGCCGACGATGGTGACAGGATCGCCGTCGACGTCCAGCACGGCGACGGTGTAAAAGTTCTCGTCGTTCTGATATATGACGTCCTCGACGCTCCCGGAGAGCGAGATGAGGTTTTCCTTTGAAGGAGCGGGCATATCGTTGAAAGACATTGTGTTTTTCCTTATCTTCGGTTCAGGGTCCGGGCGGAACTTTTCTCACGGATCTTTTTTGTAATGGCGATCGCCGGAGCGAGAGCGGCGAATACGGCGCTCAGCAGAAGGACGGGCAGGTCTCCGGCGAAGGTGTAGAGCGCTGCGTCGCGGCAAATTACGGCGTCCTGCTCGATGACGCCCTGAGTCAGCGGCGCGAGTTGAGCTTTGATCGCGCCGTCGGGATCTATCACCGCGGAGATCCCCGAATTTGCGGCGATCACTACCGAACGGCTGTTCTCGACGGCTCTGAACACGCTCTGCGCGAGGTGCTGGGTCGTGGCGGGGGAATCCTTGTACCACGAATCGTTGGTCGCCAAAAATATCAGTTCCGCACCGTTTTTAGCGGAATCCGCGGCGAGAGGGGCGAAGACCGAATCGAAGCAGACCAGCGAGCCGATCTTCACTCCGGCGGCTTCGCAGACCTCGGCGCCGTCGCCGGGAGTCAGCGGATCGGACAGCACGTTTATCTGCGCCAGAAACGGCATGAGCTTCCCGAGAAGGTCCTCCGCAGGCAGATATTCCCCGATCGGAACGAGATGCCTCTTGGCGTAGAGATTGAAAACGCCGTCTGAGTCGATATAAGCGACGCAGTTCTTCGTGCCCTCTTCATCCGTGACGAGAGCTCCGGTGAGGATAGGCGCGCCGAGCTCTTCGCTGAGAGAAACGTAGAAGTCTTCCAGAGCGGGGTTGGTCCCCATATCCACCGGGATCGCGGTCTCCGGCCAGAGGATGAGGTCGGCTTTCTTCGCGGATCGGGTGAGCGCGAGATGGTCGTCGATGATCCGGTCGAGATAGTTTTCGTCCCATTTCTGCCCGGAGAGCACGTTTGCCTGGACGACGGTGACGCTGACTGTGTTTTCGACGATGACGGTCTTCAGAGCGCCGAAAACCAGATCGGCGGCGAGGATCGCGGCGCAGACAGCGGCGGGAACGAGTTTCTTTTTATACGCGGCAAGTCCCGCGAAAGCGCCGATGAGAACGACAAGAAGACTCACGAAAAGGCTTCCGAAGAGGGACGCCGAGGCGATGAACGGGGTGAAGAGGTACTGACCCAGAGCGAGCCGGTTCCACGGGAATCCGAGGATCCCCTGCTCGACGGTCCATTCGCAGACTATCCAAAGACCTCCGAAGCACAGAGCGGAGGGAATATTCGCTTTGCGGCGGCAAAAGAGCGCCGTGAGGGGAAAGATCGCCGCGAAAAGCGAGGCGTGGAGCGCCGATACCGCGAGGACCGCGAAGCTCAGCAGAGCAAGAGAGAGCGCGTCGGAGAGCCCGACGAAATCGAGCGGATGCATCCAGAGAAAGAACGAGTAGATAGGAATATTGTACAGGAAGAAAAACAAAAATCCCTTGGAGTAGAAGCCCTTTTTGTCTTTGTCCTCAAGCAGATCGCAGTAGACGTAAAAGCAGAACGCGAGGGCAAGAAACGAAAGGGGAAAGGTCTGAGGAAAGACCAGAGGCGTAGAACAGATTAGCCCCGACAGACAGAAAAGCGTTTTTTTGAAGCGCACTGGGCGCGCGGGGATGATCGGGACGGGGCGTTCACTCGTCATTTTTTTCATCATCCTTTCTGTGCGCGGTCGGGGCGTTCCTTAAAGCCGCCGACGCCCGAACGGCAGATCGCGCCGAAGAGCTTCGACTTGACGTCGCGGTTTGTTTTTTCTATTTCCAGGATAAGATTTTTCATTTCTTCGCGCTGAGTATGCCGGTCGACGGGGCAGGGGCTCTTCACGACGGGAAGGGCGGCCTTTTTCACGAAGCCGGAGAGCTCCTTTTCGCGGACGTAGATCATCGGGCGTATCAGCGTGATCCCGCTCCGGTCGAGGGAGGTCACGGGAGAGAAGGTGTCGATCTTGCCGCCGTGGAGAAGGTTGAGCATAAAGGTGTCGATGACGTCGTCCGCGTGATGCCCGAGGGCGAGTTTATTGCAGCCGAGCCCGACAGCGGCTCTGTCGAGCGCTCCGCGGCGCATCTTGGCGCAAAGAGAGCAGGGATTTGATTCTTCTCTCGCTTTGAAGACGATGCTGAAAATGTTCGTGGGGACGACTGTGAAACCGACGCCGAGTTTGCGGCAGAACTCTTCGACGCCGCCGAGATCGAGGGGAGTGTCAAATCCCGGGTCGACGGTGAGAGCGGTCAGCTCGAACGGCGCCGGATTGAACTCCCTCAGCGCGGAGAGGCCCCGCAGAAGCGAGAGCGAATCCTTTCCGCCGCTGACACCGACCGCGATCCTGTCGCCCG
>JAFTEP010000077.1 GCA_017453605.1 Clostridia bacterium | reverse complement strand
GTTTTTTTTAAAGCGTCAATTCTGTTCGATCCTGTCGATGATCTTTTCGTAGAGCCCGATCAGTTTCTGGAGCGTCGTCTGAGACGACATCTTGAACGAGGCGAGCTTTTCGTAGTACGCTCCGTATATCTCCGTCAGTGTCGCCGGATCGGTTTCGTCAGGGCTTGTCTTCTCCGCTCCGTCTCCGATCTGCGGAGGACGGATCAGGGCGATCTGTTCGGTCTCCGATCTCAAAAACGATTCTCTCATCTTGTTGAGATCATCGAGCAGCTCCCTGAGGGAGAGCTTTTTGTCGTCTTCGGCGTTTTCGGCGGCGGGAGCGCTATATATATTTACCATTTCCATATCCTCCGAAGATTTGTTCGCAGGACACTCAAGGCAGATCGTGTTTTCGTCAACTACGCGCGCCCTGCCTCTTCTGATGAGACAGTTCGCTCTTTTAGCGTAAGTCGCGCCGATGACGTTGCCTTCGTTATCAATCACAGTCGTGTTTTTTTTCATGGGTATCTTCCCCTTTGCGATCGAAAAGAAATGATAAAAATGTCGCCGTCCGTTTTTTGTCATGGGTGCCGTCCCCTCGGCGAAATCATTATACCTTGTAAGAAAAGGATTGTCAAGTTAAAACTCTTGTTTTTCCCGATCGAGTTCCTCTCTGCCCTTGCCTGTGCGCACCAGGATCCTCAAAAGCGCCTTGCGGTCGAAGGGGATGAGAGGATAGAGATAGCTTTTGCCGTCCGCGGTCTTTGTCAGGCAGGTCAGCGCAAAGAACAAAAGCGTGCCTCCCGCGATCCCCCAGAGTCCGAAAAGTTGGGTCAGGATGATGAGCGATATCCTCTCGAATTTGAAGCAGTAGCCGAGCTCCAGATTCGACGGCACGAAGTTTGCCATCGCGGTGAACGCGGAATAGAGGATCGTCTGCGGCACGAACCAGCCGCTTTTTACCGCGTAGTCTCCGAGAAGGAGCCCTCCGACGACGCTCAGGGAGTTCGAGAGAGTGGAGGGAGTGTTGAGAGAGGCGAGCTTCAGCCCGTCGATCGCGAATTCTATCACCAAGAGCTGAAGGAATATCGGCAGGGTGTAGGGACCGTCGATCTTCCCGACGAAGCCCAGAAGGTCCGGCAGGACATCGGCGTGCATCGTCGCCCAGAGCCAGACCGGCGCGAGATATACCGTCGCCAGGAACACGAGGAGCCTCACGACGCGCATATAAGTCCCGGTCAGGGAAGGAAAGTAGTAGTCGTCGGTCTCCTCGAAGAAGTCGAACACGCTCATCGGAAGGACGATGACGGCCGGGCTCGTGTCGCAGATCACGAGCACCTTCCCCTCGACGAGCATCGCGCAGGCGGTGTCGGGACGCTCGACGAACCTCAGCTTCGGGAACGGGTTCAGCCGCGGGAGTCTGCCCGGGAACAGAGCCTCCGCAACGGTCTCCTGCGCCATGCTCACGGCGTTGAGCTTCGCGCGGGACAGCTTTTTTCTTATCGCCACGACTGTCTTTTCGTCCGCTCTTCCGTCCATATATACAAGCGCCGCCTCGGTCTTTGTCAGCCTGCCGAGGGTGAAGCGCTCCGCTCTCAGCGTTTCCGAGCGGATCCTTTTTCGTATCAGCGCGAGGTTCGCGCCCAGAGCCTCGGTGAAGCCCTCGTGAGGACCGCGCAGGGTCTTGGACTTGTCGGGCTCCTCTATCCCTCTGGCGGGGAAGCGCCGCAGGTCCGCGGCGGCGGCTTCGCTCTCTCCTTCGCAGAATAAAACGCACATCCCCGACAGCACTGCGTCCCTGAGTTTTTCCGGATCCCGTGAGCAGAAAAACTCCACGGACAAAAAGATCTGCGAATAAACGTTTGCCTCAGGGTCCGGCTCGCTCTGACGGCAGGAGCCGATCAGCGCGGCGGCGCTCACGTTGTCGCAGGCTCCGCCGAGCCAGAAAAGACTGCATTTTCTGCCCCGGATGTCAAATCCGCTCTTCTTCACGCCCGAATCCGTCTCGCTGAGTTTGTCGAGTTTTTTCTTTGCTTCTTCAAGCAATTTTGTCTCCAAGATCACGCGCCTCCGTTTATTTTCTTCGTATTCTATTGTTTCCGTTTCGGCAAAGCTTATAAGTGAGCATTTTCTTTCCTCAAAACCCTATTTTTTTGCTCGGATATTGAAAAAGCAGAATAAAAATGCTATAATTTTATTCGGAGTATTGTTTTTTTCGGATCCGTCCGGGAAAAACGGCAGGATTTCACTTTAATCTGACGCATCACGGAGGTTCTTATGAGATCGAAGATTTTTACAAAAGCGATCGCCGTTCTGCTTGCGGCGTTTATGAGCGCGGGCTTTGTCCCGGCGGTCCTGGCGGGCGGCAGCTCTCCTTCAGCCGCGCAGTACACCGTGACCGCTTCTTACGGCACGGTCGCCCTGCCCGACGGAACGCCGGTCACGGGACCGGTCGCCGCCGGCACCGTCGTCGTCGTCACCTACGACTCCGCGTCTTACCCTTCGAATGAGTTCCTTTACTGGAAGAGCTCCGACGGCACCAAGATCCCCGCGGACACCTTCCGTCTGCTCGTCGACTGCGACGCGTGGTTTTTCCCCGTGTTCAGCGATCTCACGGGCTCCTTCGGCGACTGGATCCTCCTGCACGAAGGCGCGCTCTGCACCGACGGCGACGTCTATTACCGCGTCGATCCCGTCACTGGTCTTATAGAATACAAAAAGGTCTATCACAACAGCGGCTGGCACGATTTCGGCGATTTCGAGTACGTCGACGAAGATCACTGCGCCTGCACATGCAAGGTCTGCGGCTACACCGAGACTGAAGAGCACTACTGGATGGAAGAATACGTCCTCACCGAGCCTACGCACGCTTCGGAGGGCGTTTCGAGAAAGAGCTGCGCCATGTGCGGAGCCAATATCGACACCGTGATCCCGAGGACCGACGAACACGTCTACGACGGCACCTGGACGATCGTCGAGCCGTCTGTC
>JAFTEP010000076.1 GCA_017453605.1 Clostridia bacterium | reverse complement strand
ATGCGTCCGGCCAGAAGCGGAGTCGGCGTGCCGTCCTTTCTCAGACCGCAGCCGAGAACGATGACGAAATCCTTGTCCTTCTCCGGCTCGTGCCGCGCGGCGATCGCGTCCGCGACGATGGTCCCGAGCATCATACACTCAAAATATAAATATATCGCGGCAAAAAGTCCGGTGACAAGGTCGTGGATCATCACTTCCGTCTGACTTCCGGAAGCGAAGTAGTCGAAAACAAACAGGAAGACTGCTCCGGCCGAGACAAACATCGCGAGTATTATCCCCACAAGATTCACGGGCTTTTTGCCCTCGTGACGGATCAGAAAGACGTTCGAAACGCCCAGCGCGACGGAAAACGCGAAAAGGAAAGGGGATGACAGCAGGATGTAGGTCTTGGAGGTCCCGAGCAGTGAATGGATGATCTGCTCGACGGTATAAGGCTCGGGATCCGAGAAGATCCTCGCGGCAAGCAGGGTGTGCGTGAGCGCCGCGGAGAGCGCGAACAGAGCGAAGCCGAAATAGATGATCGTGTTGTAGGAGTAGGGATTGTACTTTATCTGTTCAAAAAACGAATACAGAAGGATCAGGACCGCGCAAAAAGCGTATGCCGCGACGGCGGCGCAGACCGCTCCCGCGTTCGTGACGGGATCCGTTACTACAAGCGCCGTGACGAGCCCCGCGAATAAGAGGGTCAGAACTATCAGGCTGTAGAGCTTCGGTTTTTTGTCTCTTGTGTCGAATTTGAAAAAGGACATTTTTTTAAAAGAGCTCCAAAAATTTTTTAAGCCTTGCGGGATATTCCTTTTTCTCGCCGAGACCTGTGTCTCCGAGCCTCACGAGCTTGTTTTTTCCGTGATAATCACTGCCCGCGGTGACGAAAAGATCGAACTTGTCCGCGAAAAAGAGCGCCGTTTTCGAGAGCTTTTCGGAGAAGCCGGAATAGAAAGCCTCGATCCCTTTCAGACCGAAGGCTTTAAGACGGCGAAGCCTGTCTTCCATATCGTCGCCGAGGATCAGCTCGTCTCCGCTCCCGTAGAAAGGATGCGCCAGGACCGGGATCCCTCCGGAAGCGAGGATGCCCTCTATCGCCTCCCGGGGGCCGATATAACTGTCGGTGAGCTTCAAAAGGTTGAGATAATTGTTGATCGCGTTCTCTTTCGTATCGGCGTAGCCGTATTTTATCATAAGATTCGCAATGTGAGGCTTTCCGGGATTGTCGAGGAGAAGGAGCTTTTCTATTTCCTCTTCCGGGAAAGAAAAGCCGAACTCATATTTTAAAAAGTCGAGCCTTGCCGTGACTTTTTTCATTCTGATCGAATGACCGCGCCCGACGACGTTCAGGATCGGCACGGAATCCGGATCGAAGCCGTATCCGAGGATGTGATACTTCCCGAGACCGTCCCTGCAGGAAAACTCGACGCCGGGGATGAATTTCGGGCTCTTTCCGTCAAGAAGGGGACGGATCACGTCCGCGGATTTCACCGCGTCGTGATCCGTGACGGAAAACACCTCTATCCCCGCCGCGATCACGTTTTCCAGAAGCTGCGCAGGGGTGTCTGTACCGTCGGAGACGGTCGTGTGCGTATGCAGATCTATCCTTGACGAAAAATCCGACATTTCACGCCCGCTTTTCAGAGTCTTTGACTTCAAAGAGCAGAGAGTCTACCTCCGGCAGCAGGCATATCAGTCTGGTCCTCCAGAGTTCGATCAGCGCCTTGTCCTCCAGATCGTGACGGGTGCCCCAGTCGATGAGGTAAGCGTAGGACAGACAGCGCACTTTGTTTTCGACTTCTTTTATCTTTTGTTCGTCTCTCGTGCCGAGATATTCCGCGAGGCTCTCGTGCCAGAATCTGCGGGAGGTCTCCTGATCGAAGCCCTGGAACTTCAGCACGACCTGCGGATCGTTCTCGGAATAGCCGACGTAGGAGTTATACATCCTCTGGAGCTCGAAGATCGGATCTCCCACGGAGAGGGTGTCCATATCTATGACCAGCACCTCGTCGCCGGAAAGCACGATGTTCTTCGTGTGATAATCGCCGTGGATCATGCGGTCGCGCTCGGGGATCTGTTCAGCCATGTTCATAAGCTTTTCTCCGAGACCGTCGGGCAGGGTGTCCTTGACCCTGCGGATGGCTTTGAGAGTTTTTTCTCTGATCGACGGCAGCTTTCCCTCGGGAACGGTGATGGAATGGATCTTTCTGAGCATCTTGATGTATTCCTTCACGCACCAGTCGAAGCGTTCCGGCTCCCTGGCGAGGATCTTGGAGAAGGATTTCGCGTCGAGAAGCTCGAAGACCGAACCGTAGCTGTCGCCGACTTTCACGATGTCGTAGGAGATCGCGGTCGGGACGCCGAGAACCAGCGCAAGACGCGCGACCTCGCGCTCGTGCTGGATGTCCTTGAGCGCGTCCGCGTTCTTGTAGGTCTTGACGACGTTGTCACCGTCGATGCGGTAGACCTTGCCGTTCGCGCCCTCGCCGATGACTTCGCAGCCCTCGACGGAAACGACGCGGTACGCCTTTTCGACCGGCATCATTTCGGTGAACCCGGTCATTTCGAAGATCTCGTAGACTTCTGAGTTGACGCCTGTTATTTTCAGGTCCTGATAAGCCTTTTTAAGGCGAAGGATCACGCGCAGTCCCGCCGAAGAGATATACACGAGATCGGCGGCGTCGATCTCGATGCTCACGCCCGCCTTTCCCGCGAGCTGAGAGAAGATCTTCGCCTCGGTCTCGGCGGCGTTTGAAGAATCGATCCTGCCGGAAAGAGGGATGATGACTTTATTGTTTTCCATTTTATTATTCTCCGTTTTGGTTTTTATCGTCGGCGACGCCCTTGTAGTCAAGACAGAGCATCGTCAGATCGTCGAACTGTTCCGAGGTGTTTACGAAGCGGTCGACGGAGGTCTTCACGTTTTTCAGGACCTCTTCGGGCGTCGCGTCAGGGTCGGCGTTCAGAGCGTCGATCATTTTTTCGGTGCCGAACATATTTCCCGCGGCGTCGGTCGCCTCGGGCACTCCGTCGGTGTAGAGGAAGATCTTGGAGCCGGGTCTCAAAAAGATCTCGTGCTCCTTGTAGCTTACTCCGTCCATCCCGCCGAGAACAAAGCCGTGCTTGCCCCTGACGAGCTCAAACTTTCCGCCGGGATCCCTGACGGCGGGATATTCGTGTCCGGCGTTGGAGGCGACGAGCTTTCCCGTGGAGATCTCGAGGATGCCGAGCCAGACGGTCACGAACATCTCCTCGCGGTTGTTCGAGCAGATCGCGGCGTTCGTCTCGGTCAGGATCTGAGAGGGGCTCTTTCCCATGAGCGCGTTGTTGGCGAGGATGATCGTTGAAGCCATCATGAAAAGCGCCGCCGGAACACCCTTGCCCGAAACGTCGGCCATGACCATGCACAGATGGTCGTCGTCGATAAGGAAGAAGTCGTAGAAATCGCCTCCGACTTCTTTGGCCGGATTCATTGAGGCGAAAACGTCAAATTCCGGTCTTCCGGGGAACGCCGGGAAGGTGTTCGGAAGCATATCCGCCTGGATGCGCGTCGCAAGGCTGAGCTCCGACTCTATCCTCGCGCTCTTCAGGTCCTTCTCGTGCTGTGAGACGACCATTTTTCTTCCGCGGCGCGCGATATTGCAGCTGATGATGGAAATGATCGAGAACATCAGCCATTTCGGCAGGAAGTCGAAGATCATCGTGTTCATCTGCAGCATCCCGTCGCTCGCTCCGGCGTTCAGGATCGCGTCGCCGAGGAAGCCGCCCGTCGCCGTCATCACCGTGCCTTCGGGGAAGGTGACGATGTTGAGGTTTATGAGACCGTGCGTCGAGCCCCAGAAAGCGGAGAACGCGAAGGCGACGGTGGTCACGACGGAAGTGAACACCGTCAGACGCCTCGAGAAATAGCGGCTGCTGAACACCACGGGGATCACCATGAGGATCGCCGCCTTGTGGGTCAGCATACTGTCGAGGCGCGCGTAGACCAAAACGAGCCCGAGCAGAAGAAAGGGCTTGAGCCACCAGGCGTCATACTTGACGGCACGGCAGACCGCGAGCAGGATGACGATCTCGGCGATCGCCTGGATCGAGGGCGGAAAGACCGTGTCGAGCGTCAGGATAAAAACCCCGAGCGCCGTCAGGATGAGGATGATGACCAAAATGATCCCGCTGACCAGCAGAATGAGCGCGCCGAGCCTGTTCGCCTGGACCTCCGTTTCGTGGAACATCTCGTCGGCGGTCAGTTTGGCGCGCAGTCTGGAAAAAAAAGAATTTTTCGTCTCTTTCATCAAAGAAAGTTATTCGATAGATAGAATATCCGAAAAACCGGTGACCTCAAATATCTCCATTATCGTGTCGTTGACGTTTTTCACCTTCATTTCGCCCTTGGCTTTCATCGCCTTCTGAGCGGAGAGGAGAACGCGAAGTCCCGCGGAAGAAATGTATTCGAGCTTTTCAAGATCGAACGCGAGAGTCTTGACGCCGTCCAGAGAATTTTTCAGCTCGGTTTCGAGCGCCGGAGCGGTGAGGGTGTCGAGTCTTCCCTCGAGGCTGACGGTAAGAGCGTCGCCGTTGAGATTTTTGTTGATCGTCATTTTATGATCCTCCTTATGTATGACCTTCAAAAGGTCTTGATTACTATGATCTCGACGTTGCTGCCGATGATCTTCACTTTGACATCGTCGGCGATGTTCGCGACGATTGATTTTTCGAGCTCGTCCCAGGCGGCGTGAGCCTCGTCCTGATCCTTGATGTGCTTCTGGAGTTCTTCTTTATACGCCGCCATCGTCCAGATCGACACGCACTCGCCGGCGTTCCCCGAAGGATACGCGCTCGCGGCGTTCATCATCGCGTAGGGCAGCGCCTGCTTCGCGCTGAGAAGAGTGTCGGCGATGAACACCTTTATCTTTCCCATGAAGCCGACAGCGGCGGAGTTTTTGCCGGAAGAGGAGGCGTTGAGGAACTGCTCGCGCATTTCGTCGCTCATCTCGACGTCGGCTTTCATGTGAAGCTCGAAATTTTTGTTTTCATACTCAGTCCAACAGCTCGCGCTGAAGTCTCCGGCGATCCCGCGCAGTATCCCGAAAAGCTCTTCGGAGAGAAGCCTCAGGTGCAGGGCGCTCTTCTTGTCGAGTCCGGCGTCGGTCCCCGCCTTTTCCGCGGCGGCGAGGGCTTCGTTCAACCCGACTCCTTTGGTCGTCACAACAGTCGTTTCCGTTTTCATTGTCATTTTCTCCTTGTCAAGATCGCATCTTTCCGATCGAAAAAGCCCGGATCCGCCGATCGGCTTCGCGCGGATAATCTTTTGTATTCTTAATTATATCAATTATTGAGCCGTCTGTCAAATAAAATCTATAAAAAAATCATCCCCGTTTTTCTCACTTACCCGCCCCGGCGCGGCCATATCGGCTCACAGCTTGCGCAAAGCCTGACCCCCGGGCTTTCGCCCGGGGGTCAGGCAGGAGAAAAAGTGTCCGGAAGATATCTTCGCTTTCTATTATATTTGCAGGAGATATATTTGCAGGAGACAAAAGATCCTTCGCTTCGCTCGGGATGACAAAACGGTGACGCGTCAGAATGACAGCATAGCGCGGATGCCGGCAAAGACTTTCACATATATATCTTCACGGTCTCGTTGTAAGAGCGGATGATGTTTTTCAACAGCTCGAGCTGAGAGAAATCGCTGCGGTAGGCGATATTGACTTCTCTCATCATGGAGAGGTTTTCGACGGGGACCACGGAGATCTTGCTCTTTTTCAGCTCGTCCAGGCACACGCTTCGCGGCAGGATCGAGACGCCGAAGTCTCGCCTGACAAGGTCCTTTATCGTCGCGGCGTTGTCGACTTCAAGAATGACGTTGAAATCCGAGATCGACATATTGTTGCTCTCGAGGTGCGCGACAAAGAGGTTTGTCGTACCCGAGGTCGGAAGTCTCAGGATCATCCTTTCGCGCTTGAGTTCGCCCAAAGTCACCATGCTCCGACCCGCGAAGGGATGGTTCGGAGAGACCGCCAGCACGAGATAGTCGGTGTCGAGCATAAGGTATCTTATCCCCGCGTCGTTGATCCTGCCCTCTACTATCGCTATATCGAGCTCGTAACTGCGAAGCCTTTCATAAAGATTACTTATAGTGTCAGTAATTATTTTTATACTGATCCCGCGCTGTTCGGCGCAGTATTTCGCGAGCGCCTCGGCGATCGGGTTCGATTCGGCGGTGTGCGTAATGCCTATCGTCAGATGCTCCACGTTCGTGACGCTGTTCTCCAGCTCGTTTTTAAGCGCGTTTTCCAGACCGATCATCCGTTTGGCGCAGCGCACGACCATCTCGCCCTGTTTCGTCAGAACGAGCTTCCCGTTCGTGCGCTCGAAGATCCTGACGTTCAGCTCGCCCTCGAGCGCCTTGACGTGCTGGCTCACCGCAGGCTGAGTCACCGAAAGTTGTTTTGCCGCCGCCACGAAGCTCCCTGATTCGTGCACTTTCACCAGCGAATAAAGCTTTGGATCGACCATAATGCCCCCATATAAGATAATTTTATAGATGCTGAATATATTATAATTTGACTTTATCGAATTTGTCAATATAATATTAAGTACATTTTCTTAAAAATATGTTTTTGAGGACGGTCCGGGAAAAAAAGAGAGAGTTTTCCCGACTGCAGCACGCAAAAAGGGAGAAAAAAGGGAAATGTCGTCAAGCGCAAGGCGGAAAGAGCTTTTTGAGAACAAGCCCGTTTTTTCCGCGATAATGGAGCTCGCGCTCCCATCCGTCATAGGGCAGATCATCCTCGTGATCTACAATATGGCGGACACGTTCTTCGTAGGTCTCGCCGACGAGAGCGTCGCAGACACGATGATAACGTCCGTTACGGTCTGTATGCCCGCGTTCATGTTCCTGTCGGCCATCTCGAATCTGTTCGGGGTCGGCGGCGCGAGCGTTATAAGCCGCGCACTCGGGCAGAAGGACAAGAGCAAGGCGAAACGCGCCTCGGCGTTCGCGATCTACGGCTGTCTCGCCGTGACCGCGCTCTATTCGCTCGGGGCTCTGATATTCATGGGCGATTTCGTGAGGCTTCTGGGCGGTCACGATCCGGGAGTCAACAACAACGCCTGCTCGTATATGCTCGTCGCGATCGTCGCGGGCGGCATCCCGACCGCGATGAACACCCTGTTCTCGCATCTGTTCAGGGCCGAGGGCAGATCTTTGAGCGCGAGCGTCGGCATAGCGATAGGCAGCCTTCTGAACATCGCGCTCGACCCGCTTTTCATGTTCGTGATCCTGCCGCCCGGCCACGAGGCGCTCGGAGCCGCTATCGCCACGGCGATCTCAAACGTCGTCGCTTTCCTCTATTTTATAATAATAATGAGGCGCCGTTACGCCGAAATGGTGATAAGGGCCAATCCCTCCCGGGCGATGTTCGGCGACTCTATCCCGAAGGACGTCATAACCGTCGGGATCCCCGCCTGCCTTATGACGCTCTGCGAGAACATATCCTACGCGTTCTTAGACAACCTTATGTACTGGGCGGGACACAACACCCTCGTTGGCGGGATCCGCCTCGGCGTCGAGGTTCAGGCGGGAGTCGGCGTCGCAAAAAAGGTCAATATGCTCGCGCACTCGGTCGTGAGGGGAATGACTCAGGGAGTCCTGCCGCTGATCGGATACAACTACGCGTCCGGAAACCGCAAAAGGATGGAAGCGGTGCTCTACACCTCGGCGGCGATGTCGGTCGGAGTCGCGCTTTTGTGTATGCTGGGAAATCTTCTGTTCCCCTATGAGTTCACGGGCATCTTCATCCAAGACGCCGGGTTCTCGCACGATTTCGCGAAGAGCTTTCTCTTGATCCTCTGCATCGGGGCGCCGTTCTCCGCGGTCGCATACACGGTCATCAGCTTCTTCCAGGCAACGGGACACGCGCTCAGCTCGCTGATCCTCGCGCTCCTCAGAAAGGGCATCCTCGATATCCCGCTTATGTTCATACTCCGCGCGCTTATCCCGATCTACGGGCTCGTGTGGGCGACTCCGATCGCGGATATCCTCTGCTGCGTCACGGCGATCGTGCTCTACGTCAGCTTCATCACGAAGCACAGACGGGAGCTCTCGCAGCCGCACCCGGAGGAAGCGCCGTCTCTTGAATCCGCCGAAGACACCGTGAGTGTCTGACAGCCTCGCCGAGTACACCTTCTCCGGCGTCCCGATCGGGACGCCGGAGCTTTTTCCCCGCACCGTGTCCTCCGGCTGACAACCGCAAAATGAGAACCGCACGAGCGCGCTTTGCGCGGACGCGGGACGGATCCTGATACTCGCGCGTTGGCGGTGTACTTCGTAAGGAAGTACACCGCAGCTAAATT
>JAFTEP010000075.1 GCA_017453605.1 Clostridia bacterium | reverse complement strand
TTCATGAGGGCCGCGGAGCTTTCAGGCGTCAGTCCGTACCACCTGACCGCAAGATGCAAGCAGGAAGTCGGCGTGAACGGAGGCAAGGGCACGACCGGGACGACCTCGGGGTACAAGGGATACTACAACTTCTATAATATAGGCGCAAACACCGGCGTTATGGCGGGCCTCAAATACGCCAAGACCGGCGGTTCGCTGAGCGACGAGAGCAAGGAAAAATACATGATCCCCTGGAACTCTCCGTACAAAGCGGTCGTCGGAGGAGCCATTTTCATCGGGTCCACATATATAAATAAGGGACAGAACACCCTTTACCTCGAAAAATACGACGTGGAGGAGACTAACGGGCTTTACTGGCATCAGTACATGGTGAACGTCAGCGCGGCATACAATGAGAGCAGGAACATCTTCAGGACCTACAGGGACCTGAGACTGATGGATTCTCCGCTGACTTTCATAATCCCCGTGTTCGAAAACATGCCCTCCGAGCCCTGCGAACTCCCGACCAACGAAGGCAGCATAAACAATCATCTGTCTTCCCTGAGCGTCGGAAACTTCGCTCTGACCCCGACTTTCAGCCACGATGTCTTCAACTACTCGATCGTCTCGGATTCGGCTCTTCCGGACAGCGTGAAGGTCAGCGCTCCGGCGATCTCAGACAAAGCGAAGGTCTCGGGAAGCGTCGGCACGGTGAAACTCACTCAGGGACTCAACACTCTCACGATAACGGTGACCGCTGAGAACTTAGACAAGTGCTACTACACCGTCTACATAGCGCCGTCAGCAGACCTCATACCCCCCGATCCTCCCCCGCTGCCGACCGAGAGCGCCGCGCCGAGCACGTCGCAGCAGTCCACCGCTCCCGCGTCGACTTCGCCTCAGCCGACGGCTCCGGCGACGACCGCGCCGCCGACGACGGCTCCTGCCGGCAGTTATTCGGTGAGCCTTCCCCATAACAGCTGGCTCATCTGGGGTCTCGGAAAGAACGCCTCTTACGATACTCTGATAAACGGCCTCGGACTAAAAGGAACGGCGACGGCGACGCTCGCCGATCCGTCCGGGAAAAAGATAAATTCCGGGAATCTCACGACCGATATATTCATCACCATCGAAGCCGGAAGTGAAAAAGTGTACTACCGCACGCTGATCTACGGAGACGTGGACTGCGACGGAGATATAACCGCGGTCGATCTTCTGATGCTCAGGCGAATGATCCTCGGGACCTACACTCCCCCGTCGGAGGCGCCGAAAGTCGCCGCCGACACCGACAGGGACGGCAAGGTCTCGGCAGTCGATCTTCTGATGGTAAGAAGAGAGATCCTCGGAACGTATATCATCGAACAGAACTGACGCCGGAGGAAAAAATGAAAATAACAAAATCGATTCTTTGCGCCGTCTGCGCCTTAGCCATCGCGCTTTCCGTCTTCACTTTCACGGCTATGGCCGACGGGTCCGCCAAAGCGAGCATTTCGGTTTCCTCTTCGAAGGTGACGGTCGGAGACAACGTGACTGTGACCGTGAAATACGAATCCTCCTCGGAGATCGGCTCCTACGACTTCACCCTCGAATACGACGCGTCGATCCTCAAATACGTCAGCGGAAGCGATTCGACCTCCGGCAACGGCAAACTGAGATTCGCAAACTACAACGAGAACTCGAGCCTGAAATCTTTCTCGAGAAAGATCACTTTCACTGCGATCTCCTCCGGCAGCGCGTCTTTGAAAACTCAGTCGAACGCTATAGTCAACAACGCCGACTTCACTCTCATGAGCGTCACGGAAGGCTCGCGCTCCCTGACGGTCGAGCCCAAGCCGACGGCGTCCTCTGACAACAAGCTCAAAAGCCTCGCCGTCTCCGCCGGGACTCTCAGCCCCGCGTTCAGCGCCTCCGAGAGCTCGTACACCCTCAGCGTCGAATACTCTGTCAAAAAGCTCAACGTGAGCGCGGTCGCCGAGGACTCGAAAGCGAAGGTCAGCATTTCCGACACCGAGCTTTCTCTCGGTTCAAACAAGATCACCATAACCGTCACCGCCGAAAACGGCTCCAAAAGAACGTACACTCTCAACGTCACGAGACTTGAATCGAAGCTCGCGGACGTCACTGTAGTTTCGGACGGCTGGATCTTCTCCGTGGCGTTCGACGCGGATCAGCTTGCTCCTCCGGAGGGCTTCACCGCGGGGACGTCCAAAATAGGATCAAAAGACGTCCTTTCGTTCAGCGACGCCGCCGGTGTGTTCACGATAGTCTGGCTGAAGCCCGTCTCCCCCGCCGAGAATACTTCCGCGCCCGAAACAGACGCCGCGCCGACCCTTTCACCGGCAGCCTCGGCTTCCGAAGCTCCCGCTTCCACCGAGGTGTCCGCCGCAACAGATGCGGCTCCCGCAAAGACTTCTCCGGCGACCGTTCCCGAAGAGGGATGGTATATGCTGACTTCAAATGAATACCTCATCCCGTTCAGAACGATAAGCCCTGACAGCGCGACTTTCGTTCCGGTCCCGGCGCCGGCTTCGCTCCCGGCCGAGGATTGGACCGAAGACACCGCGAATATCGGCGGGCACGAAACAAGCGTCTTCACGAACGCTTACTGCGCCGAGAACGATCTTGCCATAGTATATCTGAAATCCGCAGACGGAAGCGAGGGCTTCTTCTACTGCGATCTCGGCTCCGGGAATATATATCCGTACAGAGTGCCGGAGACCGTGACCGTCACGGTCACCGTGACAAACGCTCCTTCCTCCTCGACGAAAGCGCCGTACTCCGCAGAGCCGACGGGATCAGTAAGTAAAGGCGGTTCCGACCAAAACCCCAACACGCTCTTTATCGTCGCCGCGGCCGCCTGCGCCGTCGTTCTGATCCTGCTGATCGTGCTGATCGTTTCGGCGAGAAGAAATTCCGAGGAGAAAAAACGCCTCGAGAGACTTGTCGAAAGCTACACAGCAACAGCCGCGAAAAAGCGCAGAGCCTCGCGAGATCCCGCCTCTCATTTCAGCGGCGCCGAAAAGACTCAGACGGCGACCCTCGACGGGGACGATCCCGACGGCGGGGACGATGACGACGAAGATTAAATTTCGGAGGGAATATGGCTGAGAATTATTTCATTCCGCTTTCCGATCTGGTGAACGAATTCAAGCTCACCGAGGTCTATATGCCGCCCGAAAACGAGTCGGTGAAGATCATTTCGCCACAGGTCGACAGACCGGGACTCGCGCTGACGGGATTTCTGGACTTCTTCGACTCGAAGCGCATCCAGATCGTCGGATTCGCCGAGCACGCGTTTTTGAACAACCTCGACAGTCCGGGCCGTTCGGAGAGCCTGAAAAAACTCATGGGAAGAAAACCCGCGGCGGTCATCTTCGCTCACGGGACCACAGTTTTCGAGGAAGCTGTGGATGCAGCGAGGAGCTTCGGAGTGCCGCTCATGAGCACGAAGGAAGACACGAGCAGCTTCATGGCGGCTCTCATCTCCTCGCTGAACGTGCATCTGGCGCCGAGGATCACAAGGCACGGCGTGTTCGTCGAGGTCTACGGCGAAGGTATCCTCATACTCGGCGACAGCGGAGTCGGAAAGAGCGAGACCGCGATGGAACTGATAAAAAGAGGACACCGTCTGATCGCGGACGACGCGGTGGAGATCAAGAAGGTCTCTTCGAAGACTCTCGTCGGATCCGCTCCGGAACTCATAAGACACTACATCGAGCTCAGGGGCATAGGGATCGTCGACGTCAGACGGCTGTTCGGAATGGGCGCCGTGAAGATGACAGAGAAGATCGACCTCATCATAAGCATGGAGCCCTGGGTCAGCGGCAAGAACTACGACAGGTTCGGGCTCGACACGGAATACACCGAGATTATGGGGATAGAGATACCCTCGATCACGCTCCCGGTCAAGCCGGGAAGAAATCTTGCCATCATCATAGAAGTCGCTGCGATGAACAACCGCCAGAAAAAAATGGGATACAACACGGCGGAGGAATTCAACAAAGCTCTGATGGCAAAGATGGAGCAGCAGGAATAAACTTTTTCGGGAAGCCTTCAAAACGAAAACAAAAAAAGAGCCGGAAAATTTCCGGCAAACAACAAATAACAAAGCGGAGGAACAAAAAATGCTTAGCTTCGGGATCGATCTCGGCGGAACGAACATCGCCGCAGGTTTAGTTGACGAAAACGGAAAGATCATCTGCAAAAAGAGTATCCCCACGGGAAGGACCAGAGACGCGGACAGCATAGTCGCCGATATGGCGAAGGTGCTCGGACTGATCCTCGCCGACTGCGGCAAGAGCTTTGACGAAGTCGGCTTCTGCGGCATATCCACGCCGGGCATCGCAAATCAAAAGACCCAGTGCGTCGATTACTCCTGCAACCTTCCCTTTTTGAAATACCCCCTCGTGAAAAAGCTCGGCGAGCTCATACCCATCAAAAACATAGGCATCGAGAACGACGCTAACGCCGCCGCGAAGGGCGAGGCGGAGGTCGGTGCTGCAAAAGGCAGCCGCGATTCCGTGTTCATCACTCTTGGAACGGGAGTCGGCGGCGGCGTCATAATCGACAAAAAGATCTACCGCGGATTCAATTTTGCCGGGACAGAGCTCGGGCATATAGTGATCGTCAAGGACGGCGAGCTC
>JAFTEP010000074.1 GCA_017453605.1 Clostridia bacterium | reverse complement strand
GTAGCCCTTCTTTTTCAGATACTCGGGAGGGATGAGCATCGCGAGGTTGGTCTTGCCGCAGGCGGAGGGGAACGCCGCCGCGACGTACTTGATCTCGCCCTTGGGGTTCTCGATGCCGAGGATGAGCATGTGCTCCGCCATCCAGCCTTCCTTCCAGCCCTGGTAGGAGGCGATACGAAGCGCGAAGCACTTCTTGCCGAGAAGGACGTTTCCGCCGTAAGCGGAGTTGACGGAGATGATCGTGTTGTCCTGCGGGAACTGGCAGATGTATCTCTTTTCGGGATCGACGTCGCACTTCGCGTGGAAACCTCTGACCCAGTCGTTGGAGTCGCCGAGGACTTCCATGACCTTCGTGCCGACGCGGGTCATGATCGCCATGTTCAGAACGACGTAGATCGAGTCGGTCACTTCGATGCCGATCTTCGCAAGAGGCGAGCCGACGGGGCCCATGGAGTAGGGGATGATATACATCGTGCGGCCCTTGTAGGTCCCGCGGGCGATGTCGTAGAGCTTCTTATACATTTCAGCCGGGTCGCACCAGTTGTTGGTCGGACCGGCGATCTCCTTGGTGGGAGCGCAGATGAAGGTCCTGTCCTCGACGCGGGCGACGTCGTTGGGCTTGGTCCTGTGCAGATAGCAGCCGGGAAGAAGCTCTTCGTTGAGCTTGAACATTTCTCCGGTGCCGACGGCCTCTTTGCGCAGACCCTCGAGCTGTTCTTCGCTTCCGTCGATCCAGACGACTCTGTCCGGAGTGACGAGTTCCTTGATCTGGTCGAGCCAGGCAAGCACTGTTTTGTTGTTTGTCATGATCTTCTCCTATCCGATCGGTGATCCGATCTTTATCTCTGCGAGGCTTAAAGCGTTTCCGGACGACCCTGCGCCCGCCGTTCAAAGCCACATTTTCTCACATATACTATTATAATACAAGAGGGGCGTTTTGTCCAGCGATTTTGCAATTTTTTCGGGATTTTTTCTTTTTTATTCTCTTTTTTCGTTTTACTGTTCTTTTTCTGTCTCTTCGGGGCGGTCCCGGCGGTCCGGGAGCTCTCCGTTGACGAGCGCCGAGAGCGTGATCCCGTCGAGATAGTCGTTTATCAGGCGGTTCAGCTCGCTCCACATCGGGTATGTGCGGCAGGAGGTGTGGCGCTCGCAGTGATGCGCCTTCTGCTCGACGCAGGTCACCGGCGCAAGATCGCCCTCCGTGAGCCTGAGGATATCCCCGACCCTGCACGAATCCGGACTGCTTTTCAGTCTGTAGCCGCCGCCCTTTCCGTGGACTCCCTCGATCATGCCGCTCTTCGTGAGGGAGGGGAGGATCTTTTCGAGATATTTCAGCGAGACTCCCTGCCTTTCGGCGACGTCCTTCATCGGGATGAAGCTGCCGTCGTTGTGCTCCGCAAGATCCATCATGACCCGGAGCGCGTATCTTCCTCTTGTCGAGATTATCATTTCTTTCACTCCCCGGCGCTCTGCGCGGATATCGTCCCGCCGCCCAGGACTTCGTCCCCGTCGTAGAACACGGCGGTCTGTCCCGGCGCGATCGCTTTCTGAGGCTCGTCGAAGAACACGAGGGCTTTGCCCTCTGTGATCTTCACCCGGGACGCCGCCTCGCGCCTGCGGTAGCGCGTCATCACCCCGCAGCGGAATTCGTTTGCGGGCGGCTCCCCGGCGATCCAGTTCAGCCCGGAGACCGTCATGGACGCGCTGTAAAGCTCGTTCTCCGCGCCTACTTTCACGGTGTTCGATACGGGGTCGACCGAGAGGACGTAGAGCCTTTTGTCGGCGGGAAGACCGAGCCCGCGCCGCTGACCGACGGTGTAGTGAGTGACGCCTTTGTGAGAGCCGATCCTTCTCCCCGCGGTGTCGACGAAATCGCCCGGTGCGCTCTCGCCGACCAGAGCGGCGTAATCGCCGTCCGGCACGAAGCAGATATCCTGGCTTTCGGGCTTTTCGGCGTTGATGAAGCCGTTTTCGGCGGCGATCTGTCTGACCCGGCTCTTTTTCAGCTCTCCGAGGGGCAGATAGAGCCTTGAGAGCAGTTTCTGAGTCAGAAAGCACAGGACGTAGCTCTGATCCTTTTCGGGATCGGCGGCCTTTTTCAAGACGAAGCCTTTCGGAGTCTTTTCCACGCGGGCGTAGTGCCCGGTGACGATGATCTCCCGCCCGAGCGCGTCCGCCTTTTCGGCGAGCGCTCCGAACTTGATGAAGCGGTTGCAGTCGACGCAGGGATTGGGCGTCATGCCGCGGCGGTACGCCTCTTTGAACGGCTCGATGACTTCTTTACTGAACTGCTCTCTGAGATCGAAAACGACGTGAGGGATCCCGAGACGTGCGGCGACGCTCTTCGCGTCGAACGCGTCGTCCGCGGTGCAGCAGACCCTGCTCCCGTCAGGCACGGTCACGTCCGGGCAGAGCTTCATCGTGCATCCGAGGCAGTCGAAGCCGTTCTGCTTTGCCATAAGCGCGCTCACGGCGGAATCGACGCCGCCGCTCATCGCGACGAGCGCCTTTTTCCGTCCGGTGTTTTCATCGAACCGAAGGCTTGACGGGGTATAACTCATTTACCGCAGTTGTGCTGACAGTTGGCGCAGTCTGCGGTCTTTTTCTCGACCGGCACGCCCTTCTTGCGGTAGTAGTCCTCGATCGCGCTCTTTATCGCCTCCTCCGCGAGAACGGAGCAGTGGAGCTTGTGAGCGGGAAGTCCGTCGAGAGCCTCGGCGACCGCCTTGTTGGTGAGCTCCAGCGCCTGCGAGACCGGCTTGCCCTTTATCAGCTCGGTCGCCATGGAGCTCGAAGCGATCGCGCTCCCGCAGCCGAAGGTCTCGAACTTGACGTCGGTGATTATCTCGTCGTCGATCTTCAGATAGATCTTCATTATATCGCCGCACTTGGCGTTTCCGACTTCTCCGACACCGTCCGGGTTTTCTATAACTCCGACGTTTCTCGGATTGCGGAAGTGGTCCATCACTTTTTCGGAATATAAAGCCATTTTGTCCTCCTGTTATTTGATCACGAATTCTTTTTTGCCGCTGACAAGATCCCTCCAGACCGGGCTCATCGCGCGCAGTCTTTCCACGACCTTTTTTGTCGAAGCGATTATCTTTTCCATCTGTTCGGGAGTGTTGTCTTCGTTGATGGTCAGCCTCAGGCTCCCGTGGGCGATCTCGTGAGGTCTGCCGATCGCGAGCAGGACGTGGCTCGGATCGAGAGAGCCCGAGGTGCAGGCGGAGCCGGACGATGCGCAGATCCCCTCGTCGTCGAGCAGAAGCAGCAGCGATTCGCCCTCTATCCCCTCGAAGCAGAAGTTCACGTTGCCCGGCAGGCGGCGTTCTCTGTCGCCGTTGAGGATCCCGTGCGGGATCTCGCCGAGACCCTCGATGAGCCTGTTTCTCATCGCGCTGACCTTCACGGCGTTCTCTTCTATCTTCGCGCAGGATTCCTCGAGCGCCGCCGCCATCCCGACGATCGCGGCGAGGTTTTCCGTGCCCGCTCTTCTGCCGCGCTCCTGAGCGCCGCCCTCTATCAGGATCTCCGGCTTGATGCCCTTTCTCGCGAACAGGATCCCCGTTCCTGTGGGTCCGCCGAACTTGTGGGCGGAGAGGCTGAGCATATCGACGCCGAGAGATGCGACGTCAACTTTTATATGTCCGACCGCCTGGACGGCGTCCGTGTGGAACAGAACGCCCTTTTCGCGGCATACCGCGGCGATCTCTCCTATCGGCTGGACCGTGCCGATCTCGTTGTTTGCGAACATCACGGTCACGAGCGCGGTGTCGGGTCTGATCGCCTCTGCGACCTGTTCCGGCGTCACAAGACCTTTTTCTCCGACCGGGAGCAGGGTTATCTCAAAGCCGTCCTTTTTCATCCTGTCGAGGGTGTGGAGCACGGCGTGATGCTCGAACGCGGTCGAGATGATGTGCTTTTTGCCCTTCCTCCCGCCGATTTTGGCGCCGGTGAGGATCGCCTGATTGTCGGCTTCGCTCCCGCCGGAGGTGAAGTATATCTCGTTCGGAGCCGCGCCTAAGCACTTCGCCGCCTTTTCCCTCGCGGCAAAGAGCGCGGCGTTTGCCCTCTGTCCCACGCTGTGCAGGCTCGACGGGTTCCCGAACCCGTCCCCGAAAAACGGCAGCATCGCCTCGAGCGCTTTTGTTTTCAGCCTGCTTGTCGCGGCGTTGTCGGCGTATATCATATTTTCATTCCCCTTTCGGATCGTTCTCAATTAAAAAGGCTCAAAACCGTCTTTTTCTACCTACCTGTT
>JAFTEP010000073.1 GCA_017453605.1 Clostridia bacterium | reverse complement strand
CCGGCGACGCCGCGCGCACAAAAACTCCGCCGCGCTGCCGCGCGGCGGAGATCTCTTTGAAAGGCCGTTGCTTTTTTCGGCCGGTGAAGCCGGTCAGGAAGCTCTCGGAGGCTGTTTGACGATGCAGGCGGGATCGTCGATGTCGAACGGGAAGTAGAAGGTGACGGTCCCGAGGGCGGCGACGTAGGTCTCGTTGGCGAGACGCATCATTTCGATGTTGTTCTTGTTCTGGCTGTGCGTGCCGGTCCAGGGGCCGAGCTCAGACGGGAAGAGGACAACGTTGAATTCTCCGACCCAGTTGGTGTACTGGGTCCAGGTGTTGTGTCCGTGATGGAAAGCCTGGAAGAGATCCACCTGAAGGACCTCGGGCTCGTAGGATTTCATTATGTTCTTCATTCCGCCTCTGTGGGTGTCGCCCGCGTTGAGGAAGGTGCCTCCGTCGAGGGTGAACAGGTACCAGGTCGAGGAATCGTTGAAGCCGCCCTCGTATTCCGAAAGCGGGATCTGTTCCTGGGAGAGCAAGATGTCCATGGTCACGTCGCAGAAGTAGTAGCGCTGACCGGTCTGGACGCGGTAGATCTCGGGGGTCTTGCCCTCGGTGGTCTTGAACTGAGCCATCGCCCTGTATTCGTTGGCGATCTCTCCGTAGACGCCGGGATCAATGTCGTTGACGGCGTCGGAGGGCTTCGAGAAGTAGAAGCCTTCGACGAAGAGCCTGTCGAACCATCCGGGGTTCCTGTTGTATGCGTCGAGAACGTGGAAATGGTCGTTGTGAAGGTGGGTGCAGATCCACGCTTCGACGACGGGTTTTTCTCCCTCGGGGACGAGGGATTCGAGATATTTCAGCAGAATATCGCCTTCGGAGCTGGTGCCGCCGTCGCTGACGATGAAGTGTCCGTTCTTGAGTCCGATGACGTAGGTGTTTCCGGGTCCGACCATTTCGAGCTGGGTGACGCTGTTCACTCCGCCCTCCTTTGCGGTGTCGCGGAAGCTGTCGGACAGATGCGGGCTCAGCGGCTGATCGAACATGGAGGAAACGAAGGTCTTGTTCTGATAGCTGAGATCGGTGACGGTCACGAGCAGATCGCCCTTCGTGAGGTTGACGACCGAAACGGAATCGTAGAGGGTGTTCTCGTACTTCTTTTCGAAGCCGAGGGATTCGAGCAGCGCGACGTAGCCGGGAAGCTCGTCCTCGGTGCCGTCGATCTCGATGACCCAGTTGCCGAGGCCCTTGTCCTCCGCGGGGAGGATAGCGGTGCCGTCGGCGACGAGCGCGGGGATCTCCTCGAACACATCGAGGGTGCTCCAGTCGCGGCTGACGGTGAAGCCCTCGCCGATCGCGGCGTCGATCGCGGCGAGGTCGGCGTCGAGCAGAGCCTTCGTTGAGGCGTCTTCGCAGAGCTTGGCCTCCGTGTAGAAGGTGAAGGAGGTCATATCGCCGTACATGGTGACCTCTCCGCCGTCGACCGCGTAGGTCGCGTAGGGACGGACCGTGAAGTTTGCGCGGACCGTCTTTTCGGAGAGATCGGTGATGACAAACGTCGCGACGAGTTTTCCCTCTTCGCTTTCGCGGAGGATCGCGCCCTTCGCGTCGGCGACGGGATAAGTATCGCCCCTGTATTCGAAGGACTCGGTCGCGTGGTTGAGAAGGGTACCGTCGGGGACGGCCTTTGTCGGGACGGCGAGCAGACCGAGGGTGACGTCCTCGGGAGCAAAGCCCTCGGGAATATCGACGGAAACGGTCCAGCGGGGGCCCCAGTGGCCCTCGGCCTTGACCTCGGCTTCGCCGATGACGGGCATATTGACGTCGTAGATCTCGGGGATCTCGTCGGCAAAATACTGCAGGACGGGAGTGCCGTCCAGATCGACCGCCCAGTAGTTTTCAAAATCGAGAGTGGTGTTGTAGTACGCGGAGTAGCCGAGAAGAAGCTTCGCGGGAATGGAGTTGGCGTCCTTGACGGTGCCGGGATCGCCCATCACGTTGCCCAGCGCGGTCGGGAAGCTTTCGTTTGTACCCCAGGAATTTTCGATGGTGACGGAGGAAATGTAACTTCCGTCTGTATTCTGTTTCTTCTGCGTGCAGGCGCCGAAGACCGAGCCGACGCCGTCTGAGGAGTTGGCCTCGTAATAAGCCGAAGAGAGCTTGCCGACGTTCAGGCAGTCGCGGATGACGGTGCCCGCGTCGTTCCTGCCGCACATACCGCCCATATGGGAATAGGGACCGACGTCGTAGGAGGTGTAGACCGAGCCGGAGTTGAGGCAGTGCTCGATCACGACGTTCTGGTTGTTGCCGTTGCCGACGATGCCGGCGGCGTAACGCATGACGAGAGTGACCTTGCCGTCGAACCAGCACTCGCTGACGGAGGTCGGAGCGCCGCAGACGCCGAAGATGCCGCCCGCGTGGTGATCGCCGCAGACGACGATCGCGTCGCAGTAAATCCTTTCGTAGGTGCCGCCGCCGCCCGTCGCGACGCCGGCGCAGCCGCCGCCCTCGGATTCAAAGTAGCTGTTGACGAGCCTGAAATCCTTTATCAGCGCGTCGGCGGAAACGGAAGCGAACATGGCGCTGCTGCTCGTCAGCTTGGCGTAAAGACCGCTGACGGTGTGGCCCTGTCCGTCGAAGGTTCCCGCGAAGCCCTTGATCGGGGTCCAGCTGAGCTCGGGAGCCGCGCTTCCCCAGGTATTGGCGTCGCCCTCGTTGAGAGTGACGTCAGCGCCGAGTTTGACGGTCTTTCCCACAAAATCGTTTCCTTCCTCGGCGAGCTTGGAGAACCCGGCGAGCTGGGAGACGTTTTCGATGACGAATTCGCTTTTTGACGCGTCGTACCACGAGGTGTCCGCGGTTATCTCGGCGGAAGCCCCGACGACGAAGAGAGAAGCGACCATCATCAGCGCAAGGATCGATGCGATGATCTTTTTCATAGTTTCGTTCTCCTGTCTCTTATTTTGTCCGGACGAGCTCGGCGCAGGCCGAAACGGGTCTTGCCAAACACGTCCACACGATCCGAAAATATTATAATAAAGAGATTTGAAATTGTCAACAGAAAACCCCCTTCGGAGAACAAAAAAACAATTATTCTGTACAAAAAAGCCACGATTTTATACCTGAACGAAGTCAAATGGACCGCTCTGTCGCGGCAAGGGAAGACGGATCGGCGAAAAAAACGCGAAAAACGGCGATCGGCGCAATTTTGTGTTGAAAAAAGCGCCGAAATGCTGTATAATCCATAGATAAGATGAAAAAATCCGAAAGAGGAAAAACAGATGATAAGAAAACTTTTCCGACATATGCTAGTCACTCAGGTACTCAGCGCGATGACCGTCATGATCTGTATGCTGATCGACAGCATAATGATCGGGCGTTTCCTCGCGCAGGACGCGATGACCGCCTACGGGCTGGCAAGCCCTGTTTTGATGGTGTTCGCCGCCGTCGGAAGCATGATGACCGCCGGGATCCAGGTCATCTGCGGCAGGACCGTCGGCAGCGGCGACAGAGAAGGGACGAACGTCTGCTTCTCGACGTCCCTCATCATCGCCGGGACCGTCTCTTTGGTCGGGCTCGCGGTCGTTTTCTCCCTCACCGGTCCGATCGCGCAGCTCCTCGGCGCCGATCCCGGGGCGGGAGAAGTATTTAAACTCACTCAGGAATACCTTCGCGGCTTCATAATCGGCGCACCGGCCTTCCTGCTCGCGCAGATAATGGTGCCGTATATGCAGCTCTCAGGGAATCAGACCAGACTGATCGCCGCGGTTGGGTTAATGACCTTCTCCGACGTTTTGTTCGATGTCCTCAACGTGACGGTGGTGAAGCTCGATATGCTCGGCATGGGACTCGCTTCGAGCCTGAGCTACTATCTGGCGCTCATCGTCGGTGGGACGGTCTTTTTAAAAAAGGACTGTATGTTCAGTTTCAGCTTCAAAAGGTTCAAGAGAAAGATCGCCGCACAGATGTTTTCATACGGCGTTCCGACCGTCATAAACCAGGCGGGGCTCGTTCTGATGGTGTTCATCTTCAATCAGATCCTGATCTCCGTCCCGAACGGAAAGGACGCGGTCGCCGCGTATTCGGTCGTGTCCACGGTCGGGAACATCTGCTACTGCTTCAGCGCGGGTATAGGCGCTGTCGCGCTGATGCTCTCGAGCATCTTCTTCACCGACGAGGACAGGACTTCGCTTTTCGTTCTCGTGAAGACGATGACGCGCTGTTCTGTAATAACCGCCGTCTGCGTCACCGCGGCGACCGCGGCGCTCTCCTCTCCGCTCGCGGGACTGTTCATCGCCGGGGTCTCGGTCAGAAAGGATATGGCGGTGCTCGGACTGATCCTCTTCTCGCTGAGCCTGCTGCCGAGCACGCTCAACACCGCCCTGAAAAACTACTTCCAGGGCACAAACCGCATAAAGATCACCTATATGATCTCGCTCTTCCAGTGCTTCATCTTCCCCACCGCGTTCGGATTCATCCTCAGCAGATTTTTCGCGCAGAACGGAGTCTGGCTCGCGTTCATCTGCGGTGAGACCTGCACCCTCGCCCTCGCCGCCGCGACGGTCTGGATAAGGCGCAAAAAAATCTCCCTCTCCTCGGAGACCTTCGCCTGGCTGCCGGACTGCTTCGGAGCGTCAGAGGACGAATGCCGCGAGTTCACGGTGAGATCCTCAGAGGATGCGATCGGCGCCTCCCTCAAGGCGGGCGAGTTCTGCAGAGCGCGCGGGCTAAGCGAAAGAGAGGCGAACCTCATTTCCCTCTGCATAGAGGAGACGGTCGTCAACATCATAGAACACGGCTTCACGAAGGATTCCAAAAAGCATACCGTAGACGTGAGACTGCTCTTCGGTGACGGCAAACGCCTCATACGCGTGCGCGACGACTGCGTAGGCTTCGATCCGGTCGACTACATGAAGCTTCACGAAAAGGACGAGGATCCCTTCTCTCATATCGGGATCAGGATGGTCATGAAGACCGTGAAGGACGCAAATTACGTCAACTCCCTCGGCCTCAACAACCTCACGCTCGTTATGTGAGAAAACCGGACCTTTTTTGAAAAAATAAAAAAAGGAGGTCTTTCGATGAAAAAAGCCCTGACGCTTTCCGTTCTGACAGTGCTGTGCTTTATTCTCTGCGCCTGCGATCCCGGATCGTATCATCTTGACCGGGAAAAACTGTCAGGCGTGACCGGAGTCGATCTTATCGAATACTCAAATCCGGATCAGAAGCGCTTTTTAACCTGGGTGCCGGATCAGTCCGGCAGTCTGAAGCCGTTCGACTCTTCCCGGGTCACGGTCCTGGAGACGCTGTCCGGCGAAAAGATCGAAGACTTCCTCGACGCGTTTTCAAAAGAGGACATCCTGAACAAATACTACGCCTACGATTCCCCGAAGGACGTCTGCATACGTTTGAAATATGACGACGGATCGTTTCTGATCGTCTGGGCAAACTACGCCGAAAACACACATTCGGGATACATAGGAGAATACCGTTCCGACGGGACCGTCCGCTCATTCCATGGATCGTTCAGCTCGCCAGGGTCATATCGGGAGCTTGTCGGGAAGTATTTCGACTACGGTCTTGAATGAAGTTCAAACGTCCCGCGGATCCATTTTGATCCGCCGGGACGTTTTTCCCCATAAAAACAAATGATCCGAAAGGAAAAAGAATGCTGCACAGGATATTCTGCAGGGAGTCCGAAAGGCGCGTGGAGCGCGTTTTCGGGCTGATCGAAGAAAAGCTGAAGGAAGAAAAAAGGATCTTTCTCATCGTGCCGGAGCAGATCACGGTCGGCTTCGAGGCGAGAGCCGCGGCGAGGTTTGACGCGGGGTCGAATTTCTTTCTCGAGACAATAAACTTCTCAAGGCTTCCCAACCGGGTGTTCCGGGAGACCGGGGGGCTGAGCTTCCGCCAGGTCACGAAGACCGGGCGGCTTCTGACGCTTTCCAGGGCGCTCTCTTCGCTCGCCGGGGAACTGAAGACCCTCGCTCCGCGCGCCGACAGGCCCGCCGCCGTTGAGAGGCTTTTAAAACAGATAGACGAGTTTTCCGACTGCGGCGTGACGCCCGACAGGCTGGAGGAGCTCGCCTCTATCTGCGCCGAGGAACGCCCGGACACCGCGATGAAGCTGACGGAGCTCGCGATGCTTTTCAGAAGATACAGAGAGCTCATAGGGCTCTGCTGGGACGACAGCGTGAAAGAGAACGCCCGGCTGAAAGACAGGCTCGACCGGACGCACTTTTTTGAAGACACGTACGTTTTCATCGAAGGGTTTTACGATTTCACCGCGGACCAGTATCAGATCATCCGCCGTATATGCGATCAGGCGAAGGAGGTCTGGGTAGGGTTCTTCGCCGAGGAAAAAGATCTTTCCGGCGAGGGCTTCGGCGTCAGAGCCGCCGTCGCCGCGAGAAAGATCGCCTCGTTCGGGGAATACGAAGACGAGTTCCTGCCCTGCGGCGCCGCCTCCCCCGCCCTCTCGCATCTGTCTAAGGCGCTCTCGGGAAAGGAAGGAAGATCCGACTGCGACAGCGAAGCGGTGGAGGTCGTCAAGTGCGAGGACGCGTACGACGAGCTGAGATTTGCCGCTTCGAGCATAAGAAAGCTCGTGATGGGCGGGATGAAGTACTCCCAGATCGCCCTGACCTTCCGCGGGAGCGACGTCTACTCGAAGCTCGCGCCGGATCTCTTCGAGAGCTACGACATACCGCTCCACACAGCGGTGATAAAGAGCGCCGCCGAGACTCCGCCGGCGAGACTCATCATGAGCGCCTGCGACATCGCCGCGGGCGACAGACGCCCGGGGACCTTCTCAAAATACCTCCGCACCGGGCTTTCGGGGCTCGAAAAAGAAGAAGAGTTTTCTCTCGACGCCTACGCCCGGATGTGGAACCTTTCGGGGAGCGCCTGGCTTTCGGACGGCGATCTTGTTATGCCCCCCGAGGGATATTCCGTCAGCGCAGACGAGCGCGATCCGGCTCTGTTAGACGCCGTGAACGCCGCGAGAAGAAAAATGATCTCGCCGATAAAAAAGCTTGCCGCCTCTCTCGGCGCGGCCGGGACTGTGCGCGAAAAGCTGAAAGCGCTGTGCGAACTTCTGACCGACACCGGCGCGGAAGCGGCGATAAGAAAAAAGACGGACGCTCTCAGAGAAACAACGGACGCCGACAGCCTCGAAGAGGCGGACGAGATCTGCACACAGTGGAACGCGCTCCTTGAAGCACTGAATCAGACGGAACTCACTCTCGGGGATCAGAAATGCACGGCGAAGGAATTCGCGGACGATCTCAGGCTCGCGCTCAGCGGCTGCGAGAGCGGCACTCTGCCGCCCGCGCCGGACTGCGTGACGGTCGGCGAGGCGTCGTTCGTGAGAATGAGCGGGGTGCGGGCGCTGTTCGTGCTCGGGCTCAACAACGCGCTCTTCCCTCTCGAGGACAGACAGCCGGGAGTTCTCAGCGGCGCGGAGAGGAACTTTTTCAGGGAGAACTTCATCGACCTGTCCCTCTCGCCGGAGGAGTCGCTGCAGGATGAATACTTCCTGTTCGATCAGCTCGTGCGCACACCGACGGAAAAACTGTTTCTGACCTGCCACGAGAGGATGAGTTCGTCTCAGAAAAGCGACGACAAACCTTCCGTTTTCATCCTCAGCGCGCTGAACGCGTTCGAGGGCAAAAAGCTTATTAAATACGATCCCGAAAGCGAAGTCCCGGTCTGCGACAAGGAGGCTTTCGATTTCTACTGCGCTCATCTCGGCTCTGACGCTCCGCTCGAAAAATTTCTGGAGGAGCGGTTCAAAGGCGACAAAAGGCTCGAAGCAGTCAACCGCGCAAGAGTTTTTTGTGATTCCGCGATAGATCTCAAAGGTCCCGCGCAGACGGATCCCCAAAGGTTGACGATGAGCCAGAGCAAAATAAAGGATTACGTCGAGTGCAGATACAAATACTTTCTCAATCACTGCCTGAGGCTGAAACGCCCTGCGAGCGCGTTCCCGGACAACTCGAACGACGGCACGATGACTCACGAGATCCTCGAGAAATTCCTGCAGGCCATAATAGACGCGGGAAAGGATCCGGACGAGCTCGACGACGGATTCCTCAAAGCCGAGGCTGACAGGCTCGTCGAGGAATACGCGTCCGAGAGAGGTCTGAGACAGAGCCCTGACGCGGGCAAATTCGACTTCCTGCTCTTCTCGTCGAAAAAAAGACTGTTCGCGGTGATGAAGAGCATCCTGAACCAGCTCAGGGTGCCGGGATTCAGACCGGTGATGCTGGAGGCCGTGATCGGCAGGGACACGGACGCCTGCAGGATAGATCTGCCGGACGGCTCGAAAATGGAAGTGACCGGAAAGATCGACAGGATAGACCGCTTCACCGACCCTGACGGAAAAGAATACGTGAGAGTCATCGACTACAAGACGGGGTCCGACAACAAGTTTTCTCTCACCGACGTGTTCAACGGACTCGGGATGCAGATGCTGATATATCTTTTCGCCCTCAGCTCAGGCAAAATAAAGCTCGACGGCAAGAGAAAAGACGTTCTCCCGGCGGGAGTTCTATACGTTCCGGCGAAGACTTCCTCTCCGAATCGTCCGTCCAAAGATAAGAGCGCCGAGGATATGCTTCTGGAGACGCTCAAGCCCAACGGGATCGTGCTCGATGATCCCGAGGTGAAAAAGGCGACCGCGTCGGAAGAAGAGGGGCTTTTCATAGAGACTAAAGATCTGAAAAAGATGCTGACCACTCTCGAAGAAATGTCGCTCTTGAAAAACCATACGGAAAAAAAGCTCAAAGAGCTCGGAGACAGGATAAGAAAAGGCAAGATCGCCCCCGACCCGTTCGCATACGGGCACGACAGCTGCGAATACTGCCCGTTCGGGGCTGTCTGCAAATTCGAGAGCGAGCCGACAAAGAAGCTTTTGACCTTCGAGAATGACCGAGACGCGGTCTACGCAGCTATGAGAGAGGAGGAGTCGGAAAATGAGCGATAAGCCGAGATGGACAAGTTCCCAGAACGCGGCGATAGAAGCCGATCCCTGCACGATACTCGTGTCCGCGGCGGCGGGCAGCGGAAAGACCTCCGTCCTCACGGAAAGACTCGCGAAAAAGATCGCCGATCCGCTTGATCCTCTCACCGTGGAGAACGCCGTCGTCGTGACCTTCACAAAAGCGGCGGCGGGCGAACTGAAGGAGCGGATCAGCGCAAAGCTTTCAGAACAGCTCTCAGAAAAGCCGGACAAGAGGTTATTCTCTCAGCTGACGGCGCTGCCGTCGGCGAGGATAAGCACGGTTCATTCGTTCTGCTACTCTCTTATAAAGGAGCACGCTCACCTGCTCGGGATCTCCCCGAACGTGAGGATCGCCGACGATTTCCAGAGCGACGCTTTAAAGAGCGAAGCCGTGAGGACCGTCATCAGGGGTTATTTCGAGGACGAGCCGGGCTTCTCGGAGCACGACAAGGGCGATTTTCTCCTGCTCTGCCAGATCGTGGGTGTGAAAGTGGGCGACAAAAACCTTGCCGAATTCATCACAGATCTCCATTCGTATCTGAATTCCTACCCGGAGCCGTTGGACCTGATAGCGAGATCGCTCGAAAAGATAAGAGAGGATCTCAGGGCTTTCGACGAGGGAGAGATCCCGCTTTGCGGGATCGGCATAGTGAAAAACTATATAGAACACTGCAAAAAGCTTCTGCCGGACGCCGTGGAAAAGCTATCTGTCTGCAAAGAGATCTGTCTTGGCGAAAAAGAGCTTACCCGAATGTGCCTGCCGCAGATCGAGAGAGAACTTTTCTATGCTCAAACGCTTTTTAACTGCGCCGACGAGAACATATTTACAGCCGCGGGACAGAAAGAATTTGAACGCTTCAGAACAAAAGGCTACAGCGATCCCGAAACCTCACAGCGTCTGGCTTCGCTGAGAACGTCGGCAAAAAGCGCCGTCGAAACGTTCTGCACTAAAATCGGGATCGATCCCGCCCTGATAGTGAGAAGACTGCGCACGACAGCCGCGCTCGAAGCGGTCTGTTCGGCGCTGATATCAGACTTTGACCGGGAATACCGCCGGCTTAAGGAGCAGTCGAACCTGATCGACTACGCGGATCTCGAACAGCTCACGCTGAAACTGTTGTGCGAGAACGTCAGATTTGACGGCAAGAACGCCCTGTTCGATCCGACGGACGCCGCGCGGCGCATATCAAAGACCGTGTGCGAACTCTACGTCGACGAATATCAGGACACGAACACAGTGCAGGACATGATCTTCCGCGCGGTCAGCCACGAGGGGAAAATGTTCATCGTCGGCGACCCGAAGCAGAGCATATACGCCTTCCGCGGAGCGGTGCCGGAGATCTTCACGGGATACAAGAACAGCCTCAGCGAGGACGGAGCGGACGGAAAAAGAAAGATCATGCTCTCCGAAAACTTCCGCTGCGACTCGTCCGTCATCGAGCTGACAAACGCGATCTTCTCCCTGGCGATGAACTCGGATCCGGACAACCGTCTGTATATGCCGGAGGATATGCTGATAAAGGCGAAGACTCAGGAGAGCCGCCTGAAAGCGGAGTTTATCCTCATAGACAGCTCGGCAGACGTTTCCGACGACGGCGGCGACGAGGACCGGGACGGCGGCGACGGCGACGGCGAGGACAAGCCCACCCTCGGCGGGAACGCGCAGGGACGCTATGCCGCAAAAAGGATCATCGAGCTTGTAAATTCGCGAATACCCACAGACTCGGGAGAGCCGATCGGATTCGGCGATATCGCGATACTGGCGAGGACGAAGGCGAAGCTCGCGCCCGTCAAAAGAGAGCTGAGAGCGGCGGGGATCCCCTGCGGAGCGGACGCCGACGACGGCTTTTTCAAATCGGCGGAAATACTTTTTATCACTTCCCTCTTAAAGCTGACAGACGATCCCGAAGACGACGCCTCTCTCGCGGCGGTCCTGAACTCTCCGATCTTCGGCTTCACTCCCGACCTGCTCCTCGAGATCAGGCGGGCGGCTCCGGACGGCAGTTTCTGCGCCGCGGCAAGGGCGTTCAGCCTGAACGGGACCGAAGCCGCCGCGAAGCTCAAAGAAGTTTACGCTCTGACGGACAGTCTGAGAGAGTTTTCCAGAACGTCCGGCGTGTGCGAGCTGGTGAAAAAGAGTCTGGAAATGACCGACGCCCTCAACGTGTATTCCGCGGCGGGAGGGCACCTCAACCGCGAAAGGAACGTGAAATTCCTGCTCGACAAGGCTTCCGAATGCGACGTGAGGCGTGACGCCGACCTAAGGATGCTGCTCGACGACCTCGAAAACCTCAAGATCAAGGAGGACGGCTCGCAGAGCTCGGCGGGCTGCGTGAAGTTTCTGACCTTCCACGGCGCGAAGGGACTCGAATTCCCGGTCGTGTTCGCGGTCGGTCTCGAAAGAGGGTACAGATTTTCGGAAGACAGTAACCCCTGGTGCGCCGACCCGGAATACGGGGTCGCGTTCAAGGTCTTCGACGAGACCGGGATATATAAGGACCGCTCCGAACTTTTCGATCTGATAAGGGAGAAGCACCAGAAGCAGATAAAAGAAGAGGAAACGCGCCTGCTTTACGTCGCGATGACAAGGGCCAGACAGAAGCTGATCCTGATGGGCAGCGCGAAGTTGAACAGAAACAACAAATACTTCGCCGAGGACGAGGATCCTAAGGATCTTGCCGCATCAGCGAGGAGCCATCTGCATCTCATCGCCCCGGCGCTTCCCGGCAGGATCGCGGCGAAAGCCGTCGCCGACTACAGATCGGGCGGGAGCGGAAAGATCACAACGGAGCTTCTCGACGCCGAAATCATAAGCGCTGAAGAACTCTGCCGCGAAGAGGCTCCGAGAGCGGAACTGATGGTGCCGGAAAAAGAAGTTCTCCCCGACTTCGACGAAGAAGTTTTAAAAGCGGCGCTGGATTTCAAATATCCCTTCGAAACGCTCTCGAAGATCCCGAAAAAGGCGTCGGTGTCAAAGCTCAGACCGATCATCGACTCTTCGAAGGATCCGGTCGTCATGAAGGATCCGGCGAAGCTTTTCGAAAGGGTCACGACCTCCGGCGCGTTCGCCGGGACCGCGGCGCACCAGTTCATGCAGTTCTGCGACTATGCTCTTGCCGAGAAGGACTGCGAGAGCGAAGCGGCGAGACTTCTCGACGAGGGTTTCATCAGCGAGGATCAGTTCGACGCGCTGGATATAAATGAACTCGAAGCGTTCTTCGGCTCGCCATTATACTCCAGGATCCAAAAAAGCCCGAAGGTCTTCAGGGAAATGAGGTTCAACGTCTTTCTTCCGGCGAAACAGCTTCTCATGAAAGAGACGGAGGGCGACGTGCTCCTGCAGGGAGTCATCGACTGCTTCTTCGAGAATCCGGACGGCACTTTCACGATCGTCGACTACAAGACCGACAGAGTAAGATCGGAAAGCATCCTGAAAGAGCGGCATTTTGAACAGCTCAGGATATATAAACTTGCCCTCGAAAAGATGACCTCGAAAAAAGTCAAAGACATCCTGCTCTATTCCTTCTCGCTCTCTCGGCAGGTCGAGCTCTGAAAAGAATAAAATAGTTTTGCCGCCGGCGGAATGATCCGCCGGCGGCGACGTTTTTTGAGAATTTAAAAAATTATTCTGCTTTAGCCTCTTCTTTCGCGAGAGCCGCTTCTTCCTCTGTCGGAACAAGACCCGTGTCGGGCGAGGCTTTCGCGGGAGCCGGACGCTTTTTGGAGAAGCTCAACGGACGGCGCCCGAATGAAACGTCGGAATCCTTGATGCGCGAGAGCTTCCTGAGGATCGTGACGAAACGGACGACGATGTAGATCGCGACCATGAATTCCACGAGGGAATTGAAGACCTCGACGCTGAATCCGACCAGCCAGAATGAAATGAGAAGGAGATTCGGCACCGACATCGCCGCGATGAGGATGAGGGAAGCGAGCCCCGAGCCGACGTAGAGCGCGAAGCTGTAGGCCGTCGGATCGCTGAGAGTGAAGCGCCCCTCGTTGAAGAAGAACAGAGTGAGAGTCACAAGAAGCGCGATCTGCAGGACGTGGGAATATTCGTTGGAGTTCTGGGACAGATCCATGAAGCCCGTGATGAGCCTCAGACAGCACCAGACTGTCGGCATGATCGAGAGGACGCAGAACACTCCCGAATAGGCGTAGATGTTCTTCATCCCGGAGAAGAGAAAATAGAGTCCGCTCAGAATTGCGGCGATCAGGATTACGGAAGTCATCAGGTCGAGCTTTGAGTCGGCGAGCATACTTCCGCCCATAAGGATCGCGGAAGCGACGAACATGAAGCCCGTGATGGTGGAAGCAAATACCGTGCTCGAATAGGTGTTCTCGAAGATGAGCCAGCTTCCGACCGTCAGAGGCGGGCTGTCCGGACCCTTTTCAAAGCGGCTCCAGAACGTGGGCGGCTGATCGGGCTCGCAGGAACGGATCAGTTCGTTCGCTTCGGGGCTGACGGACTTTTTGCGGGCGGGATGAAAATGGAGACGGAGAAAGAAGCCTGACAGGAGCATGAAGATCACAAGAGCGTAGACGACGCCGTTGAAAACGTCGGGGACGACGGTGTTTCTCTCGAAAAGGAGCGAATTGGGATCTATGAGGTTCACGACTATCACTATCCGCGCCGCCGCGATGACCGGCATCAGCGCGACCGCGCAGACCGTCAGTGCGCGCAGTCTTTTTTTAAGCTTATCTATCATAAAAATCCTTCTGCCTTCTGATCCTTTGTCAGACCCAAGCGGCGCGCCGGGTCTGCTGATATTATGATATTACATAATTATTAACACAAATAAGAGAAAATTTAAAAATTTTCTTCAAAAGAGAGTGAGCTGATTGGTCTCCGGGAGTCCGTCGAGCGCGCCGTTTTCCCTAAGGACCGTGAGGATCGCGCGGCTCATGCCGGTGATCTCCCTGAGATCGTCCACGGAATAGACCTTGCCGCTCTTCATCGCCGCCGCCAGCTTTTCCGCGGCGGCGCCGCCGAGCTGAGGCAGGCTCGCCAGAGGCGGACGGACCGCGCCGTCCTCCGGCAGATACTCGAAGGCGTCGGACTTTTTCACGTCCACCTTCAGGACCTTTATGCCGCGGCACAGCATCTCGAGGACGAGCTGCATCGCGCTGATGCTCCTCTGTTCCTTCGCGTTGAGATCGCTGCCCTTTTCTTCAAGCTCCGAAAGAAATCTTCTGACCGCGTTCTCTCCCTGCACGGCGACGGAGGTCTCGAAGCCTTCGGGGGCAGCGGAGAAATAGGCGCAGTAGAACGCGACCGGGTGATAGACCTTGAACCACGCGAGCCTGATCGCCGAAATGACGTAGGCGACGGCGTGCGCCTTGGGGAACATATACTTTATCTTGCGGCAGGAATCTATGTACCAGTCGGGGACGTTGTGCTCGCGCATCACCGCTTCCATCTCGGGGGTGAGGTTCTTGTTCTTTTTGCGGACCGCTTCCATGATGTCGAACGACATCTTCTTTTCGAGACCCATGCGGATAAGATAGGTCATAATGTCGTCTCTGGTGCCGATGACTTCGCTTATCGTGCAGGTCCGTTTTTGATAAGGTCCTGCGCGTTGCCGATCCAGACGTCGGTGCCGTGGGACAGACCCGAGATCTGGAGAATGTCGGCGAAGGTCTTGGGGCGCGTCTCTATGAGCATCTGTCTGACGAATCTCGTGCCGAGCTCCGGCAGACCGTAGGTGCCGCATTCGCTCCCGATCTGCTCAGGCGTGACGCCGAGAGGTTCGGTGGAGGTGAGAAGCTTCAGGACGTTCTTGTCGTCCATCGGGACGTCGAGCACGCTGATGCCGCTGAACTTCTCGAGCATCTTGTACTTTGTGGGAACATCGTGTCCGAGGATGTCGAGCTTGTAGATCGTCTCGTGCAGGCAGTTGTAGTCGAAGTGGGTGGTGATGACAGAAGAGTCGGCGTCGTCGGCGGGATGCTGGACCGGGGTGAAGTCGTAGATCGTCTTGTCGCGAGGGATGACGACGATCCCGCCCGGGTGCTGACCGGTGGTCTTCTTCGTGCCGACGCAGCCGCTCACGAGCCTGTCCGCCTCGGCGCGGTTGACGTCCCTGCCGGAGGTCTCGAGGAATTTCTTGACGTAGCCGTAGGCGGTCTTTGACGCGAGAGCGGAGATGGTCCCGGCGCGGAAGGTGTTCTCCTTGCCGAAAAGTTCTTCCGTGTACTTATGCGCCTGAGCCTGGACCGCGCCGGAGAAGTTGAGGTCTATATCGGGCTCCTTGTCGCCCTTGAAGCCGAGGAAGGTCTCGAAGGGAATGTCGTGTCCGTCGCGCCTCATATCTATGCCGCAGTCCGGGCATTTTTTCGGCGGCAGATCGAAACCGGAGAACACGCTGCCGTCTTTAACGAATTCCGTTCGGCGGCACTTCGGGCAGACGTAGTGCGGAGGCAGAGGATTGACCTCCGAAATGCCCGACATCGTCGCGGCGAAGCTGCTCCCGACGGAGCCTCTCGAGCCGACCAGATATCCGCTGTCCTCGCTGTTTTTGACAAGGCGCTTCGCGATGATGTAAAGGATCGAATAGCCGTTTGAGATGATGGAATCGAGCTCTCTCTTGAGCCTCGACTCGACCTCGTCCGGCAGAGGGTCTCCGTAGATCGCGTGCGCGGTGTGATAGCAGGCGTCGGTCAATTCCTTGTCGGAGCCGGGGATGAAGGGAGGATACTTGCCGTCGGGGATCGGGCTGATGACCTCCGTCATATCCGCGATGAGGTTTGTGTTCGTGACGACGAGCTCTTTGGCGGTCTCCTCGCCGAGATAACTGAACTCCGCGAGCATCTCGTCGGTGGTGCGGAAGAAAAGCGGCGTGTTCGAGTCGGCGTCGCTGTCAGCCATATTTACGGTGAGTATCTTTCTGAAGACCTCGTCCTCGCGGTCGAGAAAGTGGACGTCGCAGGTGCCCACGCAGGGCTTGCCGAGTTCTTTTGCGAGCGAGACGACGCGGCGGTTGAAGTTCTTGATGTCCTCGATGCTGTTGACCCAGCCCTTTCTGACCATGAATTCGTTGTTGGAAACGGGCTGTATCTCGAGATAATCGTAGAACGAGGCGATGCGTTTGAGTTCTCCGTCGGTCTTCTTTGCCAGGATCGCGCGGTAGAGCTCGCTGTTCTCGCAGGCGGAGCCGATGATCAGCCCCTCGCGGTTGGCGGCGAGAACGGTCTTGGGGATCCTCGGCTTGCGGTAGAAGAAGTCGAGATAGCTCATGGAAACGAGCTTATAGAGATTTTTCAGGCCCGTGAGGTTTTTGACGAGGATAATGATGTGGTAGCAGTCCTTGATCTTCTTCGGGTCCGAACCGGCGCTCATCGAGTCCGCGAGATCCTTTATCGTCCTGACGCCCTCGAGTCTGAGCTTTTCGCACATCCTGCCGAAGACGAGGGCGAGCATATACGCGTCGTCGTATGCCCTGTGATGGTTGAAATCCTCAAGAGAGAAGTATCTCTGCAGGGAGTCGAGAGAATGCTTTTTCAGATCCTGATTGACGTACCTCGAGAGCGGGAGCGTGTCTATGAAGGAATTCGCAAAGGGGATCTGATTGTCGTCGCAGACCTTTTTGACAAAGTTTATATCAAAGCTCGCGGCGTTGTGTGCGATCAGCACCCTGTCTCCGGCAAATTCGAGAAATTTCTTCACCGCATCCGCGGGTTTCGGCGCGCCCTTGACCATCTCGTCGGTGATGCCGGTCTTTTCCACGACTTCCCGAGGGATCGGCATCCCGGGGTCGACCATCGTGGAGAAACTGTCGACGAGCTTGCCGCCGCGCCAGATCACAGCGCCGATCTCGGTGATCGCACAGGTCGCGGGGTAAAGTCCGGTGGTCTCGAGGTCGAAGACGCAGAACTCGGTCTCTTCGAGATCGCCGTCGGCGTCGCCGAAGACAGCGCGCGAGGTGTCGTCGACAAAATAGCCCTCTATGCCGTAGATGACCTTGATCCCCGCCTTTTTCGCGGCCTCCATCGCCTCGGGATAGGCCTGGAGGTTCCCGTGATCGGTGATCGCGATCGCCTTGTGTCCCCAGGCGGCGGCGCGCTTTATGACGTCCTTGCAGGGAGTGGTCGCGTCCATCTGCGACATCTGGGTGTGGAGGTGCAGTTCGACGCGTTTCTCGGGGGCGTCGTCGCTCCTGACGCGCTTGGAGATCTTATACACTCTTTTCGGGTCGATGACCGGCTCGCCGTCGAAGCGGTCGTAGGCGAGCTTCCCGCATACCAGAACGCAGGCGCCCGGACCGATCTCGGCGAGAGCGCCGAATTCGTCAGCTGCCGCGACCTTTCTCAGGGCGACGCTGGCGCTGCGGTCGGTGATCTCGACGGAAAGCTTCAGCTTGCCGCCGTTCCTGATCTCTTTTGACTCCGCGAAGAACACCTCGCCGCAGACGCTGACGAACTCTTTTTTGCCGTCAAGAGCGCCGATCGGCGAGATCTCCTCGAAGTCTCCCTCGTCGGAGTCGGAGCCGAATATCAGCTCGGGTGAGGAAACGTCGAATTCGACGTGGCCCGTCTTAATTATATCCCCGTCGCGCTCGCAGAAGGGTTCCTCGCCGAACACGGAGTTGGGGCGCCGGTCCGGCTGAGCGTTCTCGCGGCGGAAAAAGCCCCCGGAGCTCTCGCGAGGGGCGCTCTGAGGCGGCGGCGCGTCCCAGACGGCGACGCGCTCGGTTTGGGCGATGTATTCGCCCATGTCGAATTTTTCGTATTCGAGCTTCACGGGAAGATCTATCCCGTACTCGCTCTTTACGATCCTGCCCAAAAGCTTCGCGCAGCCCTCCTCGTCGGGGAGCTCGCCCAGACCTTTTTGCATCTTCACCGTGATCCTGTCCGGAGCGATCTCCATGGAGGCGCCGTCGAAGAAACCGTTTGCGAACGGAGTGCTGCGTCTCAGCTCCTGCACCAGACCGTCAAGGCATCCCTCCGTGAAAAGCTCGGAGGGATAATGGGGAAATATATAACAGCAGTTGAGACTGTAGGCTTCCTTCACGGCGTTCTCGAGAGCGTAGAGCTTTTCTTTCGGGAAGACGGTTCTAAGGTGAAGATCTATATTGAGAAGCCTCTGATCCTTATTTATGCGGTATGAAAAGTCTTCGATTTTTGAAATGATGCGTTCGGAGTCCCCGTCCGGGATCAGCTTTTCAAAGCACTCCGAAAAAGTTCTTTTTGACATTAAACGTCCTTTCGGTTTTCACTGCAGAGCTTCACTATCTCGCCGAACAGAGTGTCGACGATCTTGTCCTCGGGGATCTTTTTTATGATCTCGCCCTTTTTGAAGAGCAGGGCGCAGCCGTCGCCTCCGGCGATGCCGACGTCGGCTTCCCTCGCCTCTCCGGGTCCGTTCACCGCGCAGCCCATGACCGCGGCGCGGATGAGGCGTCCGGGATCAAGCGCGGCTTTTTCGACCCTCTCCCTGAGGCTTGCGGCAAGAGAAATGAGATCGATCTTCGTTCTGCCGCAGGTAGGACAGCTTATGATATCGACTCCGCTCTGACAAAGACCGCAGGCTAAAAGTATATCCTTCGCGGCGCGGACTTCTTTCACGACGTCGGCGCTCAGAGAGACTCTTATAGTGTCGCCGATGCCGTCGCAGAGAAGACTTCCGATCCCTACGGCGGATTTTATCGCGCCCATATAGGCGTCGCCTGCCTCGGTCACGCCGAGGTGGAGAGGATAGTCTGTGGTTTCGGAGAGGATGCGGTTTGCCTCGATCATCGCGGCGGCGTTTGAAGCCTTGACGCTGAGGACGATATCCCCGAAGCCGAAGTCCTCGAGGACCCGCGCCTGATCGACGGCGCTCTGAGCGAGCGCCTGAGGCGTCGGACCGCCGAATTTTTCAAGAAGGCGCTTTTCGAGCGAGCCGGAATTGACGCCGATGCGGATCGGGACGCGGTTTTTCTCACAGGCTCTCGCGACTTCCCTCACCTTTTCGCTCCCGCCTATGTTGCCGGGATTGATGCGGATCTTGTCGATCCCCGCCTCCGCGCAGGCGACGGCGAGACGGTGGTCGAAGTGGATGTCCGCGACCAGAGCCGCGCGGCTGTTCTGTTTATAATACTCTATGTAAGAGACCGTTTCCATATCTGGAACGGTGAATCTGACGATATCGCATCCCGCCTCTTCGAGAGCCTTGATCTGCGAGATAGTGCCCTCTCTGTCGTGAGCGGGAGAGTTGGTCATCGACTGTATCAGTATTCTCGCTCCGCCGCCCAGAGTCAGCGAGCCGACCCTGACGGAGCGCGTGATCTTTCTTTTCATCGGGCCACCTTTATTACTGTATGATCTTCATGACATCCGAAATGGTGATCACCGCCATCAGAAGGAGAAGGAGCACCATTCCGACAAAGTGTATCACTCCCTCGTACTTGCGGTTGACGGGCCTTCTTATGACTATCTCGATCAGAACGAATATGATCCTGCCTCCGTCGAGCGCGGGGAGCGGGAGAAGATTCATTATCCCGAGGTTTATGCTTATGAAGCTGAACAGATAGAGCACCGTTTCGAGGCGGTAGCCCTCGTTCTCGTCGGAGGTGACCGTCTGCCCGATCGTCTTGACGGTCCCGACGGGACCGGAGACAGCGTTCACTCCGAATTTGCCGGTGATAAGCTTGATGAGAGAGTTGTATATCGATTTGACTGTGGAAACGGTGCGCGTGCCGGTCTGGGAAAGCCTGTCCGCGAAGCTGTAGTCCTCCCAGTCGGTGACAAAATCCACGGAGCCCATCTTCACGCCCTCGCTCTCGGCGATCGGGAACTGCACTCCTTGAATGACGATCTCTTTGCCCTCGCGTTCGACGGTCACGTCGACCGGCTCGGTCCCGTCGAGAGCGACGGTGTTCAGAAGATCCAGAAGGTCGATTATCGCGTGCGAGCCTATCTTCAGGATCCTGTCGCCCACCCTGATACCGGCCTGGAAGGTGGGTGAATACTTGTTTTCAAGATAATACTTTCCGTCGCCGCCGTCAAAAGCGTACACGGTGGTGTTGCGGAAACCCGGCTGCATACAGACAAGGACGAAAATGGCGATTATACCCGTGAAGACGTTCATAAAAGAGCCGGCAAAGAGCACGATGAGCCTTTGCCAGGGCTTTTTCGAGGTGAGCGCACCGGGATCTGGAACGGGCTGACCGTTCTCGTCGTTGATGCTGACGGCCTCGTCCTCTCCGAGCATCTTTGTGAAGCCGCCTATCGGGAGCAGTCTCAGAGAATAAAGGATGCCGGATTTTTTGCTCCTATGCGAAAAGATCGCCGGACCCATGCCGACGGCAAATTCCTCGACCTTGACCTTGCACAGACGGGCGGTCAGATAGTGTCCGAACTCGTGAAGGAAGATCATTATTCCGAAAAGGAAAACGGCGATCAGCACGCCGATGACAACGTTCAAGCTCCGGTCCTCCTTTCTTCGCCGGCGAGGGCGAAAACCTCGTTTCTTACGCGGCGGTCAAGTTCAAGTACCTCGTCGACGCTGTGAGCGTTCGGATATTCTCTTGCGTCGAGGGAGCCGCGGACGAGTGAGAAAATGTCGGTAAAAGAAATTTTTTCATCTAAAAACAGCGCGACCGCCGCTTCGTTTGCGGCGTTCATCACCGCGGGATAAACTCCGCCGAGAGCCGCCGCGCGTCTGGCGACCTCCACGAGCGGGAAATTCTCGTTGTCGAGCGGCTCGAAGGTGAGAGAAAACGAAGAGGAAAAATCCAGCCTCTCGCAGAGAGAGGGGCGGCGCTCAGGCCAGCAGAGCGCGAACTGGACGCAATGGCGCATATCGGGTCTGCCCATCTGGGCGAGGATCGATCCGTCGACGAATTCGACCATGGAATGGACGATCGACTGACGGTGCACCGTGACGTCGACCCTGTCCGCGTCCACGCCGAAGAGCCTCACAGCCTCTATCAATTCGAGGCCCTTGTTCATAAGGGTCGCGGAGTCGACGGAGATCTTCTTTCCCATCTTCCAGACCGGGTGATCGGTCGCCTGGGCGGGAGTGACGTTTTCGAGCTGGCTCCTCTTCTTGCCGCAGAAAGGTCCGCCGCTCGCGGTGAGGATCAGGCGCGAGATATATCTGTGCGAATTGAAGCCCCCGGACAGACACTGGAAGATCGCCGAATGTTCGCTGTCGACGGGGATCACGTTGACGTTTTTTTCTTTTGCCATCCTGAGGATGATCTCGCCCGCCGCGACGACGGGTTCCTTGTTTGCCATCGCGACGTCCTTGCCGGAAGAGATCGCCGCGACGGTCGGACGGATGCCGCGGCTGCCCATAACGGAATTGAGGACCACGTCCGCGTCGCTCAGAAAAGCAAGTTCGCAGACGCCCTCTTCGCCCGAGAGCACCTTCGTATCGGTGTCGCGCACGGCGAGCCTGAGACGCGCCGCCGCTTCTTCGTCCGCGAGCGCGGCAAAGCGCGGGGAAAACTCCCTGATCTGCTCTTCGAGCCTCTTTTCGTCCGAGCCCGCACAGACCGCGTCGAGCCCGAAGCCGAGCGACCTTATGACTTCGATCGCCTGCTTCCCGACGGAACCGGTCGAGCCGAGAACGGCGACCCTGCGGCGCTTCCCGGTCAAAAAATCAGAATCTTTTTTCATAGTCCCTCCGTCCTGATCAGTAAACGATCGTGATCCTCGTGAAGAGGAATGCGACGAACAGAGAGACCGCCATCACGCTGTCGAAACGGTCGAGGATCCCGCCGTGACCCGGAAGGATATCCGAGAAGTCCTTTATATCGACTCTGCGCTTTATCGCGGAGCACAGAAGGTCTCCGAACTGGCTGACGACTCCGATCACAGCGCCGACAAAAACGAGCGACAGATAGTTGAAGCTCTTCGGCGAGATAAGATCGGCGATGAGCCCGTAGATCAGGACCGCCGCCATACCGCCGAAAAGTCCGCCTATCGCGCCCTCGACGGTCTTTTTGGGACTGAGTTTGGGGCAGAGCGGATGCGATCCGAAGGCGAGCCCGACAAAATAAGCCGCGGAGTCGGAGATCCAGGCTCCGGCAAAGATCATGAAGAACACGTTTTCTCCGAGCGGGAGCCTGCGCACGGTGACAAGAGAGGTGAAGGCGCAGGTGATGTAGATCGCGAACACCGCCGCGAAGCAAACCTTTTCGGGAGCGACGCGTCTGTTGACGATCATCGTGAACATCAGAACGAGGCAAAGATACAAGATCGTCGCGTCGAAGAGACTGCGGCTGTCCCTCGCGAAAAACAGGGGCATGATCAGCGAATAGACAAGGCTCGGAACGCTGATCTCCCATTTATTGAGCACTTTTAAAGCCCTGAGCAGTTCAAAGACCCCCAGAAAGCTCAATACCGCGGCGAATATCTCCCAAAGATATGTGTGAGAAAGAAAAACGAAGGGAAAAAAGATCGCCAGTCCGATCCCCGCAGTTATAAGTCTTTGCTTCATTCCAACCTCTTTACGAACTTGTTATGTACTTGACGGCACTTGAAGTGATTTTTCAGGCTCCTCCGAAGCGTCTCTGCCGGGAGGAATAGAACTCGAGCGCCCGGTCGATGTCATCGAAGGTCATATCGGGCCAGAGAGTGTCGCAGAAATACAGCTCGGCGTAAGCCGCCTGCCAGAGCAGAAAGTTCGAGAGCCTTTTTTCTCCGCCGGTGCGGATGATGAGATCGACGTCGGGCTGACCGGCGGTGTAGAGAGACGACGAGATATCTTCCTCTGTGATCTCGCCCTCCTTGTTCTTCAGAAGGTTGCAGGCGCGAACGAGTTCGCTCCGCGATCCGTAATTGACGGCGATGTTGAGCTGATTGGAGAACTTCCGGCTCTTCTCTTCGACTTCCTGCATGAGCTGTTTAGCCCTGTCGCTGAACGGCGTCCGGTCTCCGAGGAAACGCACCTTCATGTTTTTTGAATCGTCCATCGTGAGCCATTCCTCGAGATAGTCGATGAACAGGTCCATGATGTTGGAGACCTCTTCCTCGCTGCGCTTCCAGTTCTCGGTCGAGAACGCGTAGAAGGTGACCACCTCGATGTTTCTGTCGAGGCAGTATTCGTTGATCTTCTTGAATTTCTCGGCTCCGAACCGGTGCCCCGCCGTCCTCGGGAGGGCCCTCTTTTTGGCCCACCTGCCGTTGCCGTCCATGATGATCCCGACGTGGCGCGGAAGAACGAGCTCCTCCTGCGGCGTTTTTTGTTCGGGCTTCTTTCTGAACAGAGCCATCAGATGGCCATTATCTCCTTGGTCTTGACGGCGACGGCTTCATCCATGAGCTTGATGTAGCGGTCGGTGAGCTTCTGGAGCTCTTCCTCGGAGAGCTTCTGCTCGTCCTCGGTGATCTCGCTCTTCTTCTTCATCGCCTTGATCTGGTCGTTGCCCTCTCTGCGGATGTTCCTGACCGCGACCTTGCCCTCTTCGCCGAGCTTTGCGACCTGCTTGGAGATCTCTTTTCTTCTCTCCTCGGTGAGCTGCGGGAAGTTGAGACGGATCGCTCTGCCGTCGTTCTGCGGATTGATCCCGAGATCGGAGGCCTGGATCGCCTTCTCGATGTCCTTGAGCGCCTTCTGATCCCAGGGCTGGATCACGAGCATCCTCGCCTCGGGGGTGGAAACGCTCGCGAGCTGGGGGATCGGAGTGGGCGTGCCGTAGTAGTCGACGCTGATCCTGTCGAGCACCTGCGGATTTGCTCTGCCGGCGCGGATAGCGGCGAATTCGCTCTCGATGGAGGCGACGGATTTTTTCATTTTCTCTTCAAACGGTTTAAGATCTGCTTTCATTTTTTTGATTCCTTTCTTTATGTATTTTTGTGTGACTAATTACTTATTTATGCCGATTTGCGCGGGAGAAATCAGGTGTGGACGATCGTTCCGATCTTCTCTCCGGCGACGGCGCGGCAGATATTCTCGGGATCGTCGAGCCCGAAGACGAGGATCGGGAGCTGATTTTCCATCGAGAAGCTGGTCGCGGTGCTGTCCATGACCTTGAGGTTCTGGCTGAGGACGTCCATAAAGCCGATATCGCTCAGTCTGACGGCTCCCGGATCGATCCTCGGATCGGCGGTATAGACGGCGTCGATGTTCTTGGCGAGAAGAACGATGTCGGCGTCTATCTCCTTGGCGCGCATGACGGCGGCGGTGTCCGTCGAAACGTACGGGGTGCCGAGTCCGCAGCCGAAGATGACCACGCGCTTTTTCCCGAGGTGGCTGACAGCCTTGTTTCTTATGTAGGGCTCGGCGAACTGTTTCATTTCGATCGCCGTCATGACCCTCGTCGGGACGCCGATGCTCTCGAGGACGTCCTGGATCGCCAGGCAGTTGATGACCGTGGCGAGCATGCCCATGTGATCGGCGCGAACTCTCTGGAAGTTTTTGCCTTCCTTGCCTCTCCAGATATTGCCGGCGCCGACGACGATGGCGACCTCGCAGCCGTTGTCAACGCATTTTTTGATCTTTTCGCAGACCGTCTTCAAGAAGTCGTAGTTGATGATCGGTCTTTTCCCGTCGGTCTCCGGCGCTCCCTGTACCAGCGCCTCTCCGGAAAGCTTGATGAGAACTCTTTTGTATTTGACTTCCATATAAAAACCGCCTTTCCCTTATGATAACATTATACGTCTATAATTTTACATTTATTTTACCCTTTTGTAAATAGATAAAACCAAATTCGGCATATTTTTCTTCGCATATTTTATATCCGCGATAAAATTCACGGAAAATATACACAAATCCCGCTTCAAATATGTTATACTTAAAAGAGATATATCAACTTGCAAAACGCGGCGGGAGTTCCCGCCGGAAGGGAGGGCGCCGTGTCAGGCTCGCAGTTCTATCTCGATACAGGCTCGTCGACGAGGGCGGACCGCTCAGCGTCGGTCCCGATACCGCCGCCGGAGACCGTCCTG
>JAFTEP010000072.1 GCA_017453605.1 Clostridia bacterium | reverse complement strand
TCGTTTTTTTGCGCCGCGTTCCGGCGGCGCGCTTTTCGCTCTTGCCTTTGTATGATTATCAACAATTATAATATAGAAACCTTTCCTTGTCAAGTCTCAAGTCGGCGCGTCCTTTTGCTTCCGAAAAACGCCGCTTTCCGACACGATAAAACTCTCGCGCCGCAAAAAAGGACCGATCCTGATCCGGATCGGTCTCGCGCGTGTTAACGCTTATTGATTTATCATTCCTTCGGCCAGAGGATGTCCGTTATATAATAGTCGCCTATAACTTTGCCTTCCTCCTGAGAATACCTTATCGGCGTCAGATAAAGCACTATGGTCTTTTTCTCTTCCGTGTAGTAGTTGAGTGTGAACATTCCCGAGGTCTGTCCGTTGTAGGGAAGCCCGAACAGTTCGACCGCCTCCGCGAAGCTCATCCCTTCCTTCAGAGGGCTCTTGTCGCCGATCCCCTCGCGGTAGTATTTGAGCGGATACGCCGGGGTAGGCTTGTTGAGGTCGTAGTCGGGCATAAGATCCTTCGCCATCAGTTCGGACGTCTGTCTGCCGAATTTCTTTTGGATTTCTATTTCGGTTTCTTTTGCGGGATCGTAAAGCGGAGCCGCGTTTTTCAGCTCGGCGGTCGGATAGAGAGAAGTGAGCGTCAGTCCGTCGGTCTCGCAGAGCTGAATGGAATTGTATCTGCTGTTAAAATCGGCGACAAGAAGCGGAGCCTCGAGTTTCGCGTTCATCCATTCTTCGTAGATATCCGAGCGGTAAGGGCTTATTCTCGAGTCCTCTTTTCTGTAATATACTCCGAATTCCCCGGCGGTCTTTTCTCTCATCTTTTCGAGAGTGTCCGCCTGAGCGAAAGATTTCACCCATACGGCGAGGTCGGAACGGGAAGGATTGAAGTGCTCTGTTTTTTCTCTGATCTGAAACGCCGGAAGCTGTCCGTCGAGAAGGAGCCATCTGCTAAGATCCGCCGCTGTGTACTGCTCGCAGTACGCGAAAGAGGAATCGAGCATCGAGAGCCTGTAGACGATTATGCAGAAAATGTCGTCCAAAACTTCGTCGTAGGTGCTCATCGCTTCGTTGAAGCTCATATCGTCAAAGCCCTCGTTAAAACAATGAATATGGTGCGAGAGGGATCTCTGACGCTTACACGCCGGGATCAGAGAGTACTTTGTCGCGTTCGTCAAAACGATGCAGTCGTGAGAGTTGTACTGTACGATCGAGTCGTTGATGATATACAGTACCTCGTCGTATGAGAGCGTGAAGAGTTCTCCGTTCTCCCTGCGGCTTCTCAGCTCTTCAGCCTGTTCTTCGCTGAAAAACGTCAGGACGTCCTCTCCGTTTTCGTCTATTGACGTGTGGTCGTAGACGGAAAATCTGCTCTGCATATCCGCCTGCTTTTGAGGACCGGAGTCCGTTTTACCTGAAACCGCGTCCGCGGGTCTGTCCGGCGAGTAGCTTTTTGGGGCCGTCGGCGCGACGGCCAGAGCCTTCGTCCCGGCGATCAGCGCCGCCGAGAACAGCGTTATCAGCGCCAAAGCCATGCACACAGTCTTTATCGCGCCCTTCATTTAAAGCGCCTCCTGAAAATTTATTGCCGTTTTTCGTTCCGGCAAGATAAGTTTAGTTTTTGATTGTCTCCGTCTTGTGTCGGAAATATTTCTTTTTCAAAATTCCACTCTGACTTCCGTTCCTTTTCCCGGCTCGGACAAAAACGTCATCTTCGCTCCGTGAGAATCGGCGATCCTTGCGCAGAGCGCGAGGCCGAGTCCCGCGCCGCCCTCCGCTCTCGAGCGGCTCTTGTCCGTCCTGTAGAACGGCTCGGTGACGTGCCCCAGCTGTTCCTCGGTCATCCCCTTGCCGTCGTCTGAAACTATCGCCGTTTTCCCGGACGAATATAAAACGATCCTTCCGCCCTCCGCGCAGGCCTTTATCGCGTTTTCGGTCAAGTTGTAAAACAGCATGGAAAGAAGCGTTTCGTCCCCGTCGACTTCGGCGGCGCTCAGCTCCGTTTCGATCTTCACGCCTTTTTTATCCGCCTTCGCCGAAAGCCTTTCGGCGGTATCTCTCAGGACGTCCGCGAGATCGACTTTCCTTTTTTCGATCCCGTTTTCCCTTATCAGCGCGGCGTCGAGCAGTTTTTCGGAGATCCGTTTCAGTCTGTCCGCTTCGGAGACGATGCGCCTCGCCGCGTCGGATTTTTCCTCCTCCGGGACGGCGGCTTTCTCTATATATTCGGCGTATCCCCGGATCGAGGTCAGCGGGGTGCGCATCTCGTGCGCCATATCGTCGACGAGCGTCTGTTTTGTTTTCGCGTCCTCCTCGAGCTCGTACATCTGGCTCTTCACTTTCGAGACCATACGGTTGAAGCTCTTCGCGAGAGAGGCGAATTCGTCCTTTCCCGATTCGTCCGCCGCGACCGTCATGTCGCCGTTTGAGATCGCCTCGGTCGTCCCTTTGAGCTTCTCGAGCGGCACCGACAGCTTTTTGAGGACGATAAGAAGCAGGATGGCAAGGATCACGGAGACCGCGGCGGCGACGATCGCGTAGGTCGTCATCAGCGAGCCGAACTCCGCGTCGAGCTCAGATGCGTCCCTGCCGTAAAGCATCAGATATTCTCCGCCGCAGATCTCGGTCGAGATCAGGACGAAGCGGCGCCCCGAGATCCTCTCCTGACTAAGTGTGCCCGCCTGCGGCGCGGATACGGGGTCGGAAAATGAACTGTAGACGCTCTTGCCGTTCTTGAAAAACTCCAGCTTCACGCCCTCGGACAAATAGAACCTGCCGTATGAATCCATGAGCAGGGAAGGGCTCGACGCGCTCCCCGCCGACAGCATATCCTCATGATCCCTCTCGAAGGACGCCGCGACGTAGCTCTGTTCCGATCTGCAAAGCTCCTCAAGATTCTTAACGTTTTTGTCGTAGGTGTAGAAAGCAAGAGAAAAAAGCCCCGCGTAGAGACACAAAAGAAAAAGGATGAGCGTCAGAACGTAGGTCTTCTGCCAGAAACGCAGCTTCACTTTTTACACCTCCAGCCGGTATCCCGTCTTATACACGGTCTTCAGCCGGTTTTCGATCCCGAGCTTTTTTCTAAGCCTCTGGACGTGGGTGTCGACGGTCCTGTCGTTCCCGTCAAAATCGTAGGTCCAGACGAGATAAATAAGTCTGTCGCGCGAGAGCGCGAGGTTCCTGTTTTTGATGAAAGCCTCGAGAAGATCGAATTCCTTCGGCGTCAGAACGACTTCAATTTCGTCCTTATACACGCGCCTTGCGGCAAAATCGACTCTCACGCCGTCGAAACTGAATGCGTCCGACGAGGCGTTCGAGCGCCGGAGAACGGCTTCGACGCGCTCCGTGAGCTCGAGGATCTCGAAAGGCTTCACGATGTAGTCGTCGGCTCCGAGCCTCAGCCCTTTTATCCTGTCCGCGAGCGCGCCGCGCGCGGTGACGAAGATGACGGGCGTCTTTGTCTTTCTGATTTGTGTAATTATATCGAAGCCCGAGAGCCCCGGAAGCATGACGTCGAGCACGATCAGATCGAAATGCCCGGTGAGCGCCGCGTCGAGCGCGGCGTCCCCGTCGAAGACCTGCGCGCAGTCGTGCCCGACAAGACAGAGATTTTTCTTTATAAGATCGTTTATCTGCTCTTCGTCCTCGGCGATCAGTATCTTTGCCACTTTTCTTGCTCCTCCGCTCTTTCGGTCATCGGGATAATTATAAACGCCGGATGTCTCAGAGTTGTGTCGGAAAAGAAAGGGGGATCATTCGGAGTCTGAAGAAAGAGGGTCGTTTTTTTTCGGCGGGAAAAGAAGAAGCATCGAAGTTTTCGCCCTGTAATCGGCGTAATCCGCTCTCCGCTTCAGGTTGTGTTTTTCCATCATCGGGATCGAAACGGCTAAAAACAGCGCGATTATCAATAAAAATCCGAGCCCCATATACCATTTTTGGGGACAGAGCGCGGCAAAATAAATATACATTCCCGTCCAGAAACTCATTTCCCCGAGATAGTTCGGGTGCCGCGAATATTTCCACACCGAAACGCCGCAGGTCTTTTTCTCGCCCTTATGTTCTTCAAGAAATCCGTGTATCGCCCTGTCGGAAACGTATTCGAGCGTCACCGCGCAGAGCATGACTGCGATCCCGACGGCTGACAGCGGCGCGAATTTTTCCTCCTGTATCGCAAGAAGCGCGCTTACAAGCCCCGCGTAAACGACGGCGGTCGGAACGAAATGCAGTCCGAAAAAGCTGATGATCTGAAACGTAAAGGGTGGGTATTTCTTTCTGTACTCCGCGTATCGCCAGTCCTCGTGACCGAGCCCCTTGTAGGTCGAAAGCCAGTTCGCGGTGAGCCTTACCGACCAGATAAGGATCAAAGTCAAAAGCACGACGGCGTTCACGTTCCGAAAGCCGTATTTTATCATTACGGCGGCGATCATCACGGGCGGCGCGACGCTCCAGTACGGATCGTAGATCGACACGTCTGAGTAAACGACGGAGAAAGCGAATATCACGACCGTCGCCGCCGCCGTGAACGCCGCCGCGGCGACGAGGACGCCGTCTAAAATCATAAACGGCACCGCACCCGCGCCGAACGCCAGAAGATAGGCGATCAGGTCTATGATAAGCCCTTTTTTGTATTCTCCCGTTTTTTTGCCGTACGCTGTGATGTTGTTCATATCATTCTCCCGCCTTACTGATCATTTTCTTTATCCCGATAAAAAAGCCGGCTCTCAGATCTCCTTCACGGTCTCTGAAACGTCCTTTCTGG
>JAFTEP010000071.1 GCA_017453605.1 Clostridia bacterium | reverse complement strand
GAGGCGGACAGGTTAGCCGCGGGGACTCCGGACGGATCACGGGTCAACCGTCTGGGGATATCAGTCTCAAAAAAGATCGGAGGCGCCGTTGAGAGGAACAGGGCGAAAAGAGTCATCAGGGAAGCGTACAGGCAGATAGACGCGGAACTGACGCTCAAAAAAGGATGGCTGATCGTAATTTCGGCACGCACGCCCTCAACGGTCTTGAAGATGCAGGAAGTTCGTCGCGACCTGAAATACTGCCTTTACAAGGCGGATATGATCGACGGTAACGAACCGTCGGGGTGACCCTATGAAAAAAGAAAAAAACGGGCGGGGATCTCGCGTACTGAAGCGAGTGCTGCGCGCCGTGCTCTTCGTATTATCGATCCCGGGAAAGATCGTGTCTCTTCCCGTGACGGTCTACCGGAGATTTCTGTCTCCCGCGAAGAGCTCGCCGTCGTGCAGATTCAGCCCGACCTGCTCCGAATACGCTCTGATCTCGCTTCGCGAGTGGGGCGTCGCGATAGGCGGAGCGCTCGCCGTCTGGCGCGTGCTCAGATGCAATCCGTTCTCAAAGGGAGGGGAAGACCCCGTCCCCGAGAACCCTCTTCGGCGCAGGATACTGAATTTTATCCGGGAGGGCGACCCGTCGGACGACGACGGCGCGCCGACCGGCGGGAAGAGGACGCTTCCCGACGAAGAAAGGACATAATATCAGATGTTTGATTTTCTTCTTATCCCACTCGGATACGTTATCAAGTTTTTCTACTCGTTTACGCACAGCTACCTTCTTTCGGTGCTGCTTTTTGCTCTGGTGATCGAGATCATTCTCTCGCCGCTTCAGATCAAGCAGCAGAAATCGTCCATCAAACAGGCGAAACTTGCGCCGAAGGTAAAAGCGATCCAGAAGAAATACGCGGGCAGGACCGATAACGTTTCCAAGCAGAAGATGCAGCAGGAGACGATGGATCTCTACCGTGAAGAGGGTTTCAACCCCGCGGGCGGATGTCTTCCCCTTCTGATCCAGCTTCCCGTCATTCTCTGCGTGTGGAGAATAATCACTCAGCCGCTCAAATACATCTGCGGCATCTCCGCCGAGGCCGTCACGAATATGACGAATATGGCGAAGAACCTAAACGTGAATCTCGGCACGTACTCCGAGATGGGCCTTTCCAACTGGCTCAGGGGCGGATCGCAGTCCGCGCAGGCCGCGGCGGCGAAGTTCCTCGAGAAGCCTATCACCGAATACAGACTTCCCGAGTTCAAACTTTTCTCGCTCGATCTGTCTCCCAATCCTTCCATCAACCCGATAAACTGGCTCGTCATCGTTCCGGTCCTCGTCTTCCTGGCGATGTGGGGATCGATGGTGATAATGAAGAAGTTTACCTATCAGGCGCCCGAGGCGGCGGAGGCTCAGAACAAGATCAGCATGAAGATCATGAACCTCGCGATGCCCGCCCTGTCCACCTGGTTCTCGTTCCAGATGCCCGCCGTCGTCGGCGTGTACTGGATCTTCAGAAACATCCTCTCCGTCGGAGAGAGATTCCTGATCTCCAAGATCTTCCCGATACCGCAGATGACGGACGACGAGATCGCGAAAGCGGAGAAGGAATACGGCGGCAAGATAAAGGAAAAAGAAGCGAACAAACCGCCTGTCAGAAGTCTGCACCGGATCGACTGGGACGACGAGGAACTTCCTCCCGCGACCCCGGACGCCGAAGATGAAGACGACGAAGAAGAGGTAAAAGAGGCAGAAGAGGCCGAGGATACCGCCGCGCCGACCGAAGAAAAGAAGGCGGGCAGCGGTCTTATCGAGCGCGTCCCCATGAAGGAAGACGTCAAAGAGAAGAAGGAAAAGAAACAAAAAAAGAATAAAAAAGAGTGACCGCCGCACGGCGTCACGAATCGAAAGGATAATATGGAAGAGATCTTTGAAGTAACCGCCAAAACCGTGTCGGAAGCGTACGCGAAGGCGAACGAGCTTTACGGCGGCGAGGATAAAGAGATTTCGTGCGAGATCGTCAGCGAGCCGAAAAAAGGGATTTTCGGTATCGGCTCCAAAGACGCCGTGATCCGCGTCACCGTGACGAAAAGCGCGGGGATCGACATAGGAGAACTGTTCACCGACGGCCTTCGTCACGATCCCGAAAAAGCGAAAGAACAACAAACAGGCAAAAACGCGGAAAAAGCCGAAAGGCACGAGAAAAAAGAAAACCGCGAAAAGCCCGAACGCCCCGAGAAGTCCGAAAAGAAGGAACGCAGGGACGCTCACGAAAAGAAGAACCGCCCCGAGAGAGCGGAGCATAAACAGCAGAATCGGGAAGCGGCTCCCGCAGCAGAGAAAAAGCAGCCTCGCGAGGAGAAGATCCCCGATCGCGATTACAAAAAGACCGGCGTCAGCGAGGACGAGATGAAGTACGCGCTTGAGTTCGTCCGCGCTCTGATCGCCGACATGGGTCTCTCTGCGACCGCCGAAGCGGCGTCAGCGCCCGAGGGCGAGGAATTCACCGTGACCGAAACGGCGTCCGTCTACCCGGCGATCAACATCTCCGGCGACGACAAGGGCATCCTCATCGGCCACCACGGCGAGACGCTCGACGCGATCCAGTTCCTCGTGAACCTGTCGAGCCAGAGACGCGCCGGGATAAAGAGCGGCAAAGAGACCGTCAAGATCAAGATCGACGTCGAGAACTACCGCGCAAAGCGCGAGGAAGCGCTCAGGATCCTCGCCCGTAAGATGGCGGGAAGAGCGGTCAAGTACAAAAAGAACATGTTCCTCGAGCCGATGAACCCCTACGAGAGGCGGATCATCCACTCCGAGCTCCAGAGCTACCCCGGAGTGTCGACTCACTCGGTCGGATCCGACAAGAACAGAAAGATCGTTATCTCCTACGAGGGAAAATAAAAACGAAAAAGGACGCCGAAGCGTCCTTTTTTATGCCTTTTCTTCTGCCCTTGTCAGCAGGGTCTCTTTGTTCAGATAGTAGCTCAGGTCCTCGGGCTTGTCCACGGTGACATT
>JAFTEP010000070.1 GCA_017453605.1 Clostridia bacterium | reverse complement strand
CTTTGACGTCTGCGACTTTTTCGTGTTCGTTCTGCTCGTCTTTATGATCTTCGGAGCCGCTTTTTCTCTGGTCGAGCCCGAAGCTCTGATCCTTTCTTTCGTTTTCTTCTTCCTGTTCTCAAAATTCGTCCGCACCGCGGGTCAGGCGAGAAGATATTCGGGACTTTTCGTTTTCACTCTTCTGGCTTTTTCCGTCACATTCTTCTTCATCGGCTTTATCAGGACTTCCGACAACATTTTCGCTTCCTACATCCGCGCCGTCTTCGACCCCGACGAGAACACATTCGTCGTTCCTGTAGATATGGTCATGATGCTCCTTCCGGTCGCGGCGGTCGGCACCCTCAAAAAGGGCGCGATGAAGATCGTCAGCTTCGTAACACTGTCTCTCGGTCTTTGTACTCTCATCTTCAACGGATCCTCCGGCGCGATGTTTTGCGCGCTCATCTCGCTCGTCCTTCTGACCGTGGTCATGAGAAAAAAGACGGTCTGGATCATCGCCGGCACACTCGGTCTTATAGGTCTTCTTTTCATCCTTATACCCGATTCTATATCATCGCTTTTCTCGGGGATTCCGACTCTCTTCTCGAATTTCTTTTCGCGCCTGCCGGATTCGCTTTCGGCTGTCTTTTCGAGACCCGTCCTCAACGTCGTTTTCGGAGAATTGAGATCTGTGGACACGAATCTCAGCCTTTGGGCGGACTTCGCTGTCCGCTTCGGACTGGCCGGTATTGCGGTACTTGCGGTTGCAGTGTTCTTTGTCTTCAGAAAAGCCTGGCTCATTCTCGGCGTCAGCGGGGAAATGAAAATCCGCCGTCTCGCGTTCGGCGTCTTCCTATCCGTCGCTGTCCTTTATCTGCGCGGCTTCACGGCGCTCATTACCCTGCAGAGCGGAGGATTCGTTTTCTCCTGGCTTCTTCTGGGACTTCTGAGCGGACTCGCGGACGTCAGCCTCAGTCTTGATTCCGAGAGGAGGGATGTTTGATGGCGGTCTCTGCTTCAAAGGAAAAAAAGCGCGCTTTTTCCAGTTTTGATTTTTTCATTGTCGCGCTTTTTGTTCTTACTCTCGCAGCCCTTGTCTTCAGATCTCAGTTGAACTCTCTTTTCAACGGCCGCTCCGAAGAGACCGAAGTCGCACTTGTCGTCGAATTTGAAGGGGAAGGCGTGAAGACCGCGCTTTCTTTATCCCTCGGGGAAGAAGTAAAACTCTCCGGACGCGCCGTTCTGCAAGTCGATTCAGTCACTCCCTTCGACGACGAGACCGGGAAGAGAAAAGCTTCCGTCACTCTGCACGGCAGGGCTTCACAGCAGTCAGACGGCGTCTGGGACTTTTCCGGTGTCAGGATCCCGACCGGAGACAAAACGCGCTTTTCCTGCGGATCGGGCGAGACCGACGTCTGGATCCTCGAGATCCTTCCGGCCTCATCCTCGCATCAGTCTTCATCCGGCGCTCCCGCCGCCCCGACCTCTTCCTCCAGACCGATCGCCGCCGCTCCCGTCTCTTAATGAGCTTATGCTCTGTTTGTGACACATTTGGGGCAGTTTTTCTTTGTGATTTTTCACATAATTTGTTCTTTTTTCTTCCGCGTAATGTGCAATTTGACAGTTTGAGTGTTTCGCAGACTCATTTTTCAAAAAAGTTCTTGCATTTTGTCGTGTGACTTGGTATAATAAAATATAAAATAAGTTTTCAATTTCCAGTTTTCTAACAGGAGCGATATTGATGATTTCCAAAAAGATCACCGTTACCAACAGTGTGGGACTTCATGCTCGTCCCGCGACTTATTTCATCCAGAAGGCCAATACCTACAACAGTTTCCTCTGGATCGAATGTGACGACAGGCGCGCCAACGCGAAGAGTCTTCTCGGCGTGCTCTCTCTCGGCATCATTAAGGGCACTCAGGTCACCATCATCGCTGACGGCGCTGATGAGCAGGATGCGCTCGAAGGTCTTTCCAACCTTGTGATGACCGGCTTCGGTGAGTGATTATTTTTAAAAATCGACCGTCTTTTTTGCTTGTCGAAAAAGGCGGTCTTTTTGTCCGGCGTCCCCGGCAGGCTTATTTTGCTTGTTGGGGTCGACTTTTACGCTTTTTTTCCGGGGATCTTATTTAAAACCAATCCGATCATGGAACTTTTTTTGAGGTCGAACGATGAACAAGTCCTCGCAGCCGGGTTCAGAAGATATCCTTAAGGGTCTTCTCGACAAAGCCCGTCTTCTGCCGCTTTGTCCCGGTATATATATCATGCACTCCTCCGACGGAACAGTACTTTACGTCGGAAAGTCAAAGGCGCTGAAAAACCGCGTGATGAGTTACTTTCAGAACGTTCAGCGGCATCCCGCGAAAACGCTCAGGCTCGTTATGCAGATCAGGGATTTCGAATGTATATTCACTCAGTCCGAATCCGAGGCGCTCATCCTCGAGAACGAACTTATAAAACTTCATAAGCCCCGCTATAATATAAAGCTCAAGGACGACAAAAACTATCCCTACGTCCGCCTCTCTTTGTCTGAACCCTATCCGCGTCTGACCGTCGCAAGGCAGAGGCGCTCCTCACAGGACAGATATTTCGGGCCCTACGGATCAGCGAGCGCCGCGAGAGCGATCGTTGACGCCGCGAACACACTCTTTTTGCTCCCGAACTGCAAAAAGAAATTTCCCTCCGACATCGGGAAAGAAAGACCCTGCCTTTATTATCACATCGGACGCTGTATGGGGGTCTGTCTGGGCAATATCGGTCCCGCCCAATACCGCAGATCCGTCGAAGACGCCGTTCTGTTTCTGAAAGACGATCATAAAGCGCTTACCGAAAGCCTCCGCACAAAAATGAAGGAGGCGGCCGACAAGCTCGATTTCGAGCGCGCGGCTAAGCTGAGAGACAGTATAAGAACTCTCGACAACTTCTCTTCCAAACAGCAGATCGTTCGCGATGCGGATTTTGAAGCCGACGTTTTCGGACTTTTCACCGACGACGTATCGAGCGCGGTCTGTATCCTCAAGGTCAGGGGAGGAAGGCTCATCGACAGCCGCACTTTCCACTTTTCCTCCGACGAGATCCTTACTCCCGAGAGCTTTCACGACACCGTTGTTTCTCTCTATAAGACGGCGGATCAGATCCCGAGAAGGATCCTTTTCGATCCCGCGCTCTTCGACCCGGAGGACACGGTCTGCGCCGAGGCTCTGAGCGCTCAGGCGCAGAAGACCGTCAGGATCACCGCTCCCGAGAGAGGAGATTCAAGGCGTCTTGTCGAGCTCGCTTCGGAAAACGCGAAGGAAGCCGCGCTTCACCGCAGGGCAGTCATCGACAAAAACACTTCCGTCCTCGATCAGCTGCGCTCGCTCCTCGGGCTCGAAACGCCGCCGAAGAGAATTGAGGCCATAGATATCTCCAATAACGGCGATTCATTTATAAGCGCCGGGATAATCTGCGTAGTCGACGGCAAGTTCTCAAAAAAGGACTACAGATCTTTCAATATCGAATCAAACCGCCGGGACGACGTCGGCTCGATGAAAGAGGCGTTTCTGAGGCGTTTCGGACGCGCCCGTGACGGCGACGAGGGCTTCTTGCAGCTTCCGGATCTCATCCTTGCAGACGGAGGCGTCGGTCAGGTGAACGCCGTGAAGAGCGCGCTGAGCGAGTTTTCGCTTGATATACCTGTCTTCGGGATGGTCAAGGACGAGTTTCACAAGACACGCTGTCTCACCGACGGAGAAAACGACATCTCCATTTCTAAAAATCAGGCTGTCTTCAATTTTATTTATAAGATCCAGGAAGAGGTCCACAGATTCGCTTTCTCGCGAATGGACACACGGCGTCTGAAAACCGTTCGCGGCTCCGCGCTCGAAAAGATCCCGGGCATCGGTGCCGCAAAGGCAAAAGCGCTTCTGAGCGCGCTCAAAAGCGTGAAGGCGGTCTCGTCTGCGTCAGTCGATGAACTTAAAGCGGTGAAAGGCATCAGCTCGACCGACGCCGAAAACATCCGCAATTATTTTGTTGAAAAATCTTAAACCGCATCAAAAGAAAACGGACCGGGATAACGTTTTTAATGCGTTGTCCCGGTCCGTGTTTATTTATTGTAGTATTCGTCGCCGGGTCTTGACGGCGGCTTTTGGTTCTGCAATTCCCGCTGCTGTCTTAGCTGAGCCTCGCGCCTCAGTTTTGCTCTCCGGGCGTTTTGGGCTTT
>JAFTEP010000069.1 GCA_017453605.1 Clostridia bacterium | reverse complement strand
GGATACATACTTATGGAAGTGAAGCCGGGTATGGAATTGATCTCGTTGAAGACCGGCGAGCCGTCGGCTTTGACGAAGAAGTCCGCGCGGGAAAGTCCGCGGCAGTCGAGAAGCGAGAAGACTTTCACGGCGAGTTTTCTGACTTTTTCGCTGACCTCCTCGCCGAGAGCGGCGGGAATGAGCGTGCGCGAGCCGCCCGAAACGTATTTTGAATCGTAGCTGTAAAACTCCATATCGGGCAGGATTTCGCCGCAGACGGAGGCACGGACGCCGGAATCCTCCTCGAGGAGCGCGACCTCGATCTCCCTGCCGTCTACAGCCTCTTCGACGACGATCTTGCGGTCTATCTCTGCGGCGGCGCGGATCGCGTTTTCGAGCCCCGAGCGGTCCCTGACTTTGCTTATGCCCTTGGAGGAGCCGGCGTTCGCGGGCTTGACGAAAGCGGGATAGCCGAGTTCTTTCTCGATCCTTCCGGCGATAAAGTCGGGGTCGGCATGATAATCGCCGGCTGAAAAGCTGATCCATTTTGCCTGAGGGATCCCGAAGGAATCGAGCAGGCGCTTTGTGAACGCCTTGTCCATGGTTATCGCCGAAGAGCAGGTGCGGCAGCCGACGTAGGGCACGCCGGACGCCTCGAGCAGGCCCTGGAGCCTGCCGTCCTCGCAGTTTTCGCCGTGCACGACCGGGAAGATCGCGTCGAGACGGAGGACGGAATACTTTGAAGCGGGCTTGTCGAAGACGAGAAGTCCGTGATGCACGGGACAGGGCGAAAGCACGGCGGGTCTGAGGGACGCCTTGTCGTCGGCCCACTCGCCCGCGGCGATCAGCGCGGGATCGCCCTCGTAGAGCCACCAAACGCCCTCGCGGGTGATACCGACGGCATATATATCGAATTTATCCTTGTCGGCGGCGGCGATCACCGCGGCGGCGGAAACGCAGGAGATCTCGTATTCGCTGGATCTTCCGCCGAAGATGACGCCGAGCCGGCTCTTTGAAGTTTTATCCGATCCGTTCATTTGGTTCATTGGTTTTTCCTTTCCGGAAGGGTTTTCATAAAGCATTATATTCGCTTATCCGAAAATGTTGCGGGAACGTCCTAAGATAAGCGCAAAAAAGCAAATCCACGGATAATATGATATATCACAACGCCGGGAATGTCAAGAGCAAGCTCTTTTCTTTTTGCGCTCCGGCGCGCTCTCGCGCCCCGAAAAACGCCGGGCTCTCCCCTTCCCGAAGGCCGGACCGGCGCCCTTTTTGCAGGAAGCGGAAAGCGCCGCTGAAAAAAATAAAAAAATTTCACATTTTTTTGCTCTGAGCTCTTGACAAACTCTCCGATCCGTGCTATCATAAAGACGAAGAGAAAAGGTCAGAGAAAAAGGACGCGAAAGTCCTTCGGAGGCTCGGTCTGAAGAGCCGGAAAGGGGGCTGATTCCGATGTACGGTTTTGAAGACCCGCAGGACGCGGTTGAGAAAAATCAGAAAGGAATGAGTCCGATGGACAGTTTCTCTTATCCGCGGAAGTCCGCGACAGACAGATAAAACCATCCTTTGGATAAAAATGCCGCAAAAAAAACAAAAAT
>JAFTEP010000068.1 GCA_017453605.1 Clostridia bacterium | reverse complement strand
GTTTTGTTTTCGTCTTCGCTTTTAACTCGGACGAGAGTTGCTGATCGAATACTGTTTCGGTGTCCCCTCATCAGTCGACTTCGTCGACAGCTTCCCCTCCCCGGGGGAAGCCTTTTATACCGTAATCTTATTTGTTAATCAACAGATAAAGTATTGCGGGTTATTCTAATCAAACCCTTGAATAGTCAACTGTGATTAAAATGATCCCTTAAATAATTGACCTCAGAGATTTGGCTTTTTGTTAAGTCAGAATCAAAGATGCCGCCGTGAAGGCTTCCCCCCGGAGGGGAAGCTGTCAGCGCAGCTGACTGATGAGGGGACACCGCCGCACATTTAAGATCAGAAAAATGATTGAAAGCGCGCCGACAAGTCTTTTTCTTGGCAAAACGGGCCGGATCTCCGAAAAGGGGATCCGGCTTCAGTAAGTTGTATTCGGGAATAACGGGCAAAAAATCAGCGGTAACCGCCGCGGTAAACGCTGCAGAAACCTCTTTTGCCGCAGTGAGGACACTTGAAATATCTGTCCGAGCCCATGTGAACGCTAAAAAGAGTCTGTGAAAACTTCGGCGAGAATTTTTCGCCGCAGTGCGGGCAGACGTAGGTGAATTTTGTCAGCACCTTTCCCGCGATAATGAGCGATACGGCGACAAAGATCACAACCGGCACGGCGATCCAGTACCACGCGACGTCGTAGTGCTCCGAGCCGACGTGGACGTCGCAGGAAACGGCGCACAGGACGAGCGCGATAAGTACGGCGGCGAAGATGAGTTTTTTTGCGAGTTTCATCACAGTATGCCTCACTTATTATTCAATTTTTTATCATTCTTTTTTTATCATTCTTCCGGCTTCGCGTCGAGCCAGACGGGATTTCCGATCGCGACGCGCACGCCCGCAGACGCGTCGAGGACCTCGGCGCGGTAGAAGCGGCGGTCTTTTGTCTCGAAAGCGAGAGTCTGAGGCTTTTTGCCGTCAAAGAGAGAACTGAACGCGAGCCCTTTGTCGGTGTAGACCCTGAGTTCGTATGCGGCGTCGTTCTTGATGCGGTCCGCGAACGCGTCGCCGACGCGCAGGAGAAGCGTCTCTCCGGGACGGCAGACGGATTCGGAGCCCATGGGATTGCCGCCGACGAGCATCTTCATGCCGAAATAGCCGACGGTGTAATCGCCGGAATGCATCTGATCGAAGAAGGCCTTCCCCGAGCGCTCACGGGTATAGAACGTGCTGACGGCGGCGTTTGACACGTCGGAATGGGAGTCGGAGCCGCCGGAGGCGTAGACGTGCCTGCCGAGCGCAAGGAGGGCGGTCCACAGCTCGTAGTCCTTGACGGAGGTCTCGCCGTAGGGAGAACCGTAGATCGTTTCGAGATACATGTGATCCTCGGGGCAGTAGTCGAGGGGATCGCGGGAGCTCATAAGGATCTTCGGGTGCGGATGGACCATCATGCCGCCTATGGACTGAACGAATCTCGTGAGCTCGGCGAAGCGTTCGACCGTGAAGGAGGGATAGGAGAATTTTCCCGTCAGCTCGTCGCCGCGGAACTTGAATTCCGAAAAGTTGGCGAGAACCATCGCAAGGCCGTATTTGTGCGGGAAGAGCATATTGTAATGGAGCAATCCCATCGAGCAGCTCGCGTCCCTGAGCTCCGTGAGGGAGGTCCCGGGCTCGGTGCCCATCACGAAGCGCTTTTCGTCCCATTCGGGGAGGAAGAAGCCGCGCATCTGCCGGTGATCGACTATGACCGCGAAATCGAGCTTCTTTTCGTCCATGTGCGAGGGCCAGAGCGCGATGTCGAGATGTCCGTCGCTCGTGCCGCCGGAGTTCGTGTGGACGTGAAGGTCGCCGTAATAGGCCTTCGTGCCCTCGTAGTATCTGTCGAGGGCTTCGAGTTCCTTCCCGTCCGGGATGCGGGCGTCGTGCGGGTCGGTGAGCGGCGTGAAGGGAGCGGCGGCGCTTATGTACTCGGGCGCGGTCTCGGGCGGGATCGCTTCCCTGCCCGTTTCAAGTGAATATCCCTCGACAGAGTTGTTCTCGAAGACGACGTTTTTGCCGTCTCCGATGACCGAGAGGAGTTTCGGCGAATAATCCCTGTCGTTGACAAAGCTCGAATCTCTGACTGTGAGCGAGCATTTTTCATCAGAAGTATCGGCGATTATCGCCGCTTTTTCGGGAGTTCCGACGTTTCTGAACGAACAGCCGTTTACGCAAAGAGAGAATTTCCCGCCGTCCTTGCCGCAGAAATACGAGATAAAGCCGTTGGGGTCGTCGTGGATGAAGCAGTTTTCCATCACGACTTTCTGCTCGGGAAGATTGAGGTCGCGGAGCGAGACCGAGTTCAAAAGTCCCGACAGACCGAACAGAAGGTTCGTGTTTTTGATCGCGATATTTTTCATGACGGTGCGGCGGGCTCTCGGAACGATGAAGGAATAGCCGTAACCGAGATCGTCGTAATCGACCATGCGCACGTTCTCGATCTCCACTTCCCTCTCGATGGGATCAGCGGGGTTTGAGAGCGCGAAATAGAAATTCGTGAAGCCGCCGCGCTCATAATAAATCAGGTTGGAAAACTTCAGCTCGCTCTTTCCGCCCGAAGTTCTCGAATCGTAGAAGATCGGCCATTTGAGCGAGAATCCGTCGACCGCGAAATACTTCGCGTCGCCGGAGACGGTGTAATACCTCCAGTCGTAGGTGGCGTGGAGCAGGGTCTCGTTTTGTCCCCTGCGCGGATCCGCCTCGGGAAACGCCCCGCCGACGGATGGAAGGTTCGGGTCTATCCCGGCGCCCTCGCCGAGAAGCGTGACGCTTTTCTTGAACGTCACCGCCTTCGTCTTGTGTTCTCCGGCGCTGAACAGGATGACCGGAGACTCAAAACGGGTGTAGGAAAGGTTTTCGAGCGTTTCGGTCGGCGTGACGAGAGCCGCATCAACGGCGCCGTAAATGTCGCCGAAGAGGTTCTCGCCCTCTCTGACCGCGTAATCGACGCCCTTGTAGGTGAAGACGTTCTTGTTTTCTTTTTCTTCAAGTCCGCACTGAACGGCGTAAAAGCCGGACGGAAGTTCTCTCATGGCGTTTTTTCCCTTTCGGATGATTTTTATCAGTCTTTTTTCGCGTTTTCTTCGATTTTGTGTCTCATTATCTTGAGAGTGGTGGTCTTCTCGAACTCCTCGCGCCTGATCTTCACGTTGTGGATCTGCTTGTAGGACGGAAGTTTTTTGTTGAGATCCGTCAGAAACGGCTTGAAGTGCTCGAGAATGCGGTCGTCTTCGAGTTTCAGGATCGGAGCCGCGGGGACGATGATCGCCGTGAGGACCTCCTTGCCCGTCTCGATCTGATCGGCGACGACGACGGCCTCTGCGATATCGGTGTTGGCGTAGAGATACTCCTCGAGCTCCTCCGGGAACACGTTCTTGCCGTTCGAAAGGATGATGACGTTCTTTTTCCTGCCGGTGATATAGATATATCCGTCCTTGTCTGTATATCCGATATCGCCGGTGCGGAACCAGCCGTCCTCGGTAAAGGCGGCGGCGTTCGCGGCTTCGTTCTCGTAGTAGCCCATCATGACGTTGTCGCCCTTGACGAGGATCTCTCCGGTCTCGGCGCCTTCGTCGAGGTCGATCTTCACCTGACAGCCTCTGACCGGGGTGCCGACCGAATGGAAGCGCACCTCGCCCGGGGAGTTGACGGCGACCAGCGGCGAGCACTCCGTGATGCCGTAGCCCTCGAGAACGGTGATGCCGAACTGATAGAAGTCTTTTATGATCTCGGGCGCGATCGGGGCGCCGCCGCAGACGATGCTCTTCAGTTCGCCTCCGAAAGCCTCGGTGATCTTGCCGAAGAGCTTCTTTCTGATATCCACGCCGGCGGCGAGGAGCGGCTTGTTGAGCGCCATCGCCGCGCGGACTTTCTTTTCCATACCGCGCTTTGATATCTCGTCCCAGACCTTGCGGTGCATCATTTCGACGACCCTCGGGACGAGCATGAGAGCGTTCGGCTTGAACTCGCGGAAGTTTTTCATTATGTGCTTCAGCGAGTCGTTTATGAGGATCGACGCGCCGAGATTGAGGATCGCGAACTGTCCGCAGGTGATCTCGTAAGTATGGAACGGGGGAAGTATCGAGACGAAACGGTTTTCGGAATCGTAGGACATCGACTGACAGGAGGCGTTGGTCGCCGCGGTCAGGTTTTTGTGACTGAGCATGACGCCCTTCGCGGTGCCGGTCGTGCCGGAGGTGAAAAGGAGCGCGCAGAACTTGTCGAGCTCGATCTTGTAATCGAGATATTCGGTATATCCGTTTTCGAGTTCTTTTTTGCCAAGTTCGAGAAGCTCCGAAAAGCTCTTCACTCTCGGATCCGAAAGGTCCTCCTCGCAGGGTTCGATCGGGATGAGGACGCGGACGTTTTTCATTTTGTCCGCAAGAGCGGGCATTTTTTTGTTGAAGTGAGAGGTGTAGACCACCGCCTCCGCGCCGCTCCAGTCGATGAATTTGACAAACTCCTCTTCTGTAAGATCCTTGTCCATCGGAACGGAAACTCCCCCGCCGTTGATGACGGAGATGAAGGCGGTGAACCAGCAGGGGTGCTGATCGCCCGTGATGACGACGCGCCTTCCGCCGAGACCGAGCTTGTAAAGCGCGGTCCCGAAGCGGTTCATATTGTTGAAAATGTCTGAGAAAGTCCAGGTCGCCTGAGAACCGTCGGGAAGAAAATAGTAGTACGCGACCTTGTCCTTGAAGCGCTCGGCGTTCGTCGCGAAGAGATCCCTGAGATCGCTGATGACTCTCGACGGCTGAGCGTGCTTCAGATTGTTGACGAGCTTCATTTCAGATCCTCACCTGATGCCGAGATATTTTTCCATAGCCGAGATATCGAGCCCTTCGGCGCTCTTAAGAAATCCGAGGAGTCCCGCCGCGATGACGCGGCATCCGCCGAAGCTGTCGCTCTCGATGTTGAGAGGCATGACCGGATCGTGGACGCTGAGCCTCAGAAGGAACCAGCCGTCGCCTCCGTCCGCGCCGAAGGAGACCCTGACACCCTCTCTGCTGTCGTCCGCGAGCGCCCAGGAATGAGCCTTCGCGTAGCTTTCGAGGTCGGCGAGGATCCGCTTTCCGGCGGAAGCGAAGTCTGCTTCGGTGATCGCGAATCTCAGTTCGACGCTCTCCGCGGGCTCCTTGAGGGAGGCGATAAGATCGCCGAGCTTTCTGCCCTCGGCGCGAAGGATCGCCGCCTTTATGATGATGCGGGTCGCAAGGTACGCGCCGTCGTCGAGGAAGTAGTTGTCCCTCAGCGCCGCGTGCCCGGAGGTCTCGATGGCAAGAGGCGAGTTTATGCCCTCGGCGTTGAGCCTCAGCGCCTCGTTGATGACGTTTTTGTAGCCCCTCTTGAATCTCAGGTGCACGCCGCCGAGATCCTTCTCGATAAAGGTCTTGAGTCCGCTCGAAGTGATCGAGTCTGTGACGATGGTGCCGCCGGGATTGTTTTCGAGCGCGATGACGGAGGCGAGAGCGATCAGTCTGTTGCGGTTGATCTCCCTGCCGTCGCCGTCGACGCAGCCGGCGCGGTCGACGTCGGTGTCAAAGATGACGCCCATATCGGAGCCGGACTCGAGGACCGCCTTGCAGGCTGACTCCATAGCCGCCTCGTTCTCGGGATTGGGGACGTGATTGGGAAAGCGGCCGTCGGGCTCCAGGAACTGACTTCCGGAAACGTCCGCGCCGAGAGGCGCGAGGACCTCGCTCGCGTAGAAACCGCCCGCGCCGTTGCCGGCGTCGACCGCGATCTTCATTCCCTCCAAAGGCTTCGGGCCCCTGCCGACTCCGTCGACGATGAGTTTTCTCAGGATGGCGCAGTAGTCGCTCATGAAGTCGAGCTTTTCGGCTTTTCCCTCGGCGGCGGGAGCGGTCCTGCCGCTTTCGCATATATCAAGGAGCGCGGTTATGTCCGAGCTCTCGAGCCCGCCGGAGCGGGTGAAGAACTTGAGACCGTTGCGGTTGAAGGGGTGGTGGGACGCCGTGATCTGCACGGCTCCGTCGCAGCCCGCCTCGACTGTGGTCATGAACATAGCGGGAGTGGACGCCATTCCGACGTTCTTCACGCATACGCCGACGCCGACGAGCGCCCTCTCGGCCGCCGCCATGATGCGCTCGCCCGAAAGGCGGCTGTCCCTGCCGATAGATATGACAAGTCCCTCGGTCTTTTTGCCGAGTTTTTCAGAGAGCCAGAGCGCGAAGGCTCCGGCGAGTTTTTCTATGACCTCGTCGGTGAGGTCGATATGCTGACCCTCGACTCCCTCGAGCGCGATCCCGCGGATGTCGGTGCCGCTTTTGAAATGCTTCCAGTATTCACCGGGCATGACTGATCCCTCCGTAAGTTTATTTTTTGTCTAACTATATTTTATCATCTTTGGGGACGAATTGCAAGATTTTTGTGACAGAGTGAAAAAAATGTGGTAGAATATTGTCAAGGCTCGCGCCGGACTGCGCGCGAGAAGCAAAACTTCAGGAGGAAAACGAAGAGATGAAGACCGAAACCGTAAGGATCAAACTGCTCGCCCCCGGAGCAAAACAGCCCGTCTACGGCTCTGACGGAGCGGCGGGCGCGGACCTGTTCGCGCTGACGGACGTTGACGTCGACGTGCTTCCCGGACAGACCGCCCTGATCGGCACGGGGATCAGCATGGAGATCCCGGAAGGCTTCGTCGGGCTCGTGTTCGCGAGAAGCGGGCTCGCCGCGAAATCGGGGCTCGCGCCGGCGAACAAGGTCGGGGTGATCGACAGCGACTACAGGGGCGAGATCAAGGTCGCGCTCCACAACCATTCGGGAGCGGTCCGCACGGTGAAAAACGGCGACAGGATCGCGCAGATCGTCATCGCGCCTTACGTCCGCGCCGACTTCGTTCAAGAAGACGCCCTGTCGGAAACCGGACGCGCGGACGGAGGATTCGGCTCGACCGGGACCAGGTGACGCGAAAAGCTCCGGAAAAACAAAAAATCAAAAAAGCAAAAAAAGAAAAAAGGAGAACAGAGCGTGTATAACATCCGTTTGTCCGAACGCGTGCCGGAGCCGATGCCCGCGACCCCGGTGACGACGGTTGCGGCTCACTACTACGCCGCCTGGAAATACGGAGCCGCCGGTCTGCACGAAGGGTTCAACGATCTCGCCGACCGCTTTCCCGAGCGCACGCCCCTGATGGGATACTACGACGAGGAAAACCCAGAGGTCTGCGACTGGGAGATCAAATGGGCCGTCGAGCACGGGATCAGCTGCTTCATCTACTGCTGGTACCGCAAGCCCGAAAACTTCGGCAAGCCCGTCACCCCGGGCGATCTGCGCTGCGCTCACGGCATCCACGAGGCGCTGTTCAACGCCTCCTTCGGGAAATACATGAAGTTCGCCGTCATGTACGAGGCGTCGCCGCGCTGGTGCGGCACGGACGACGCCGATCTGATCGCAAATCTCATGCCGTTCTGGACGGACAATTATTTCACGAGGGAAAACTATCTTACATTCGACAACAAACCGGTCCTGTTCATCTACAATCAGAAGAGACTGACCGCAGACGTATGGCGGGAGCCCGAAGCTCAGAAGCGCGCCTTCGACAGATGCCGTGAATACGCCCGAAAAGCGGGCTTCGACGGGATGATCTTCGCCTGCTGCGGACACACCCGGGGAAGAGAAGCATACGAGGATATAATCGCCCGCGGCTACGACTTCAGGTTCGGATACAACAGCGGATACGTCCCGGAGGCGCACGCCCCGGGAGAGTTCCCGCCGGAGGAGGACGTCGCCTCCGCGCAGCTGGCGATCCTCGACCGCGAGCTGAAGCTCGATCCCCGGCGTCACGTCGCCACGGCGAGCTGTTTTTACGACGTGACGCCGCGCACCACCGAGAGATGGAAAAAGCTCGGCTACGGCTTCGACAGAGCCTACGACTGGCATCTGAGCCCCGACGGCTTCCGCAAGGTGATCCGCGGTATGAAGGAGCGCATTGAAACGCTCCCGGAGGACGCCTGGGCGAAAAGGATCTTCATGATCGACAACTGGAACGAATGGGACGAGGGGCATTTCGTCGCTCCGAGCCATCAGTTCGGTTTCAGATATCTCCAGGCGGTCCGGGAGGAGCTCACGCTCCGGGACAATCTCCCGGATTACAGGACTCCCCGTGATCAGGGCTTCGGAGGATACAACAAAAGCTGGCGCACGCCGGACTTCGGGGACTTCTGCAAAAAACGCTCCGGGGGCTTCGGCGCGTCGTGAACCGGATGGGGCGGCAAAAGAAAAAAGTTGACAAACCCCCTTGTAAAAACGGGCGGATATGGTATAATATTATCAAAGGCGGGAGATATATCCTCTCCCGGAAAAATACAATAATATGAAACGAGGTCAAAAACATGGCAAAGACAAACATAGTCGACTGGAAAACGATCACCAATTTCGTCATCGATTCATTCGTGGGCTACGGCGTTCCGAGAGAGGATGCCGAGATCGTCGCCGACGTGCTTCTCGAATCGGATAAGAGAGGCATAGAGAGCCACGGCGTCAACCGCTTCAAGCCCGTCTATCTCGACAGGATCAAGGCGGGCATCCAGAACCCCGTGACCAACTTCGAGATCGTCAAGGAGACCGAGACGACCGCGGTCGTCGACGGACACGACGGAATGGGCCAGGTCATCGGCTACAAGTCGATGAAAATGGCGATCGAAAAAGCCAAGAAATACGGCATGGGAATGGTAGCGGCGAGAAATTCCTGCCACTACGGCATCGCGGGCTACTACCCCACCATGGCGACGAAAGCCGGCTGCATCGGCATGACCGGAACGAACGCCCGTCCGACCGTCGCTCCGACCTTCGGTATCGAGGGAATGTTCGGCACCAACCCGCTCACGATCGGGATCCCGACCGACGAGCCGTTCGATTTCCTGATCGACTGCGCCAGCTCGATCACCCAGAACGGAAGACTTGAATACTACTCGAGGATCGGCAAGGATATGCCGACCGGCACGGTGATCGGACAGGACGGGAACGCCGTTGAAGGCTCCGCCGCCGACGCTCTGAAGATGCTCGCAGCCGGGACCGCCGCGCTCGTCACCCTCGGCGGCATCGGCGAATCCCTCGGCGGATACAAGGGCTACGGCTACGCGATGGTCGTCGAGCTTCTCAGCGCCGTCCTCCAGGACAACAACTACGGCAAGATGCTGACCGGCAAGGACGAGAACGGCAACAAGACAAAGTTCCACCTCGGCCACTTCTTCATCGCGATCGACACCGACCACTTCCTCGGCGAGGAGCTCTGCCGCAGGAAGGCGGGCGACATCCTCCGCGCGGTCCGCGCCTCCAGGAAGGCTCCGGGCGCCGAAAGGATCTACACCGCGGGCGAGAAGGAATATCTCGTGAGGCTCGCGCGCAAGGACGGCGTTCCGATCAACGAAAGCGTCCAGAAGGAGATCATCGCGATAAGAGACGAGCTCAAGCTCGACTACCGCTTCCCCTTCGAGGACTGATAATCTAACCACTGTTCTTCGCCCCGGAGCGATCAACTGCCGCGCCGGGGCGATAATTTCTTTCATCAAAAGCATACAGGTGCGAAATGAGTTACGAACGGATGAGAAATGAACTGAGAGACTATTATCTCTCAGAAGCCGACCCCGCCTCCCGGCGTTTCTGCGAAGAGTGTCTGCCTGTCATGGACGAACTCTACGCGCCGGGTATGAGCGTGTTCGCGATGAAACGCCTGCAGTACGGGGTGATAACAGAAAGGATGAAGCCCGTTGTTTTCTCCTCCTGTCCGTTCTATTACGAGACGGGCGCTCTCGCCGCTCAGTGCGACGGCGCACGGGATTTCCGCGGGCACGTCAGTGCCGCGGGGTGGGTCTATTGGAAGAACAAAGACCTTTTCAAAACTCAGGATCCCGCGCTCTATCAGCTGGTGAAGGAGCAGAAGAAAGAAAAACTCTACAATATCTGCGGCTACTACAACGACGCGAGTCAGCACTTCGTGTTCAACGCTCTGCCCGTGCTGAAGGGCGGACTGAAAAGCGTTTACGAGCGGGCTCTCGGGCTGATCGACGGCGCGAATGACGGGGAAAAGGATTTTCTTCAGTCCGTGTGCGAAGGGCTTCTCTGCCTGAAACTGATAGGCGAGAAATTTGCCGAAGAGGCGAAGAAAAAGCTTGAGAACTGCGATCCAGCCGACGCGGAGCAGAGGAAAAATCTCCTTCGAATCGCCGACTCCGCCGCCCGCTGTCCCTGGGAGGCTCCGGAGAGCTTTTTCGAGGGGCTGAACGCGCTGGCGTTTTTAAGGAAAGCGATCGGCTCGCTCGAGGGGATCGGGTTTTCGAGCTTCGGAAGACCGGACTATGACCTTGAAGAGCTCTACGAAAACGATCTTAAAAACGGGGTCATCACAAAGGAAGAGGCGTTTGAACTGATCGGCAGATTTCTTGTGGCTTTCGACTGTCACTACGATCACGACGTTCAGTTTGCCGGATACTCCGATCACGAGCTCGAGAACACCTTTGTGCTCGGCGGCTGCGACGAGAACGGCGAGCCGTTCTGTAACGAACTGACCCTGATGTTCCTGCGTGCGGCGCGGGAGGAGAAGACGATCTATCCCAAGATCAAGCTCCGCTACGACGCGCGTTCGCCGAAGGTCATGCTCGACGAGGCTGACAAGGCCGTGATAAACTCCCTGAGCGTGGTGCTGTTCCAGAACGACGCGGCGAATATCCCGGCGCTGATAAAGCTCGGGAGGACGCCGGAAGAAGCGAGAGACTATCTCGTTTACGGCTGCTGGGGCATCGGGTGCAGAGGAGTGGAAAAGCAGGACGACGGAGCCTACGTCAATGCCATCAAGCCGCTCGAACTCGCCGTCCACCGCGATTTTGAAACGATGGAACGCGTGGGGATGCGCTTCGAGCCGCTCGACGGAGCAAAGAGCTTCGAAGAGGTGTATCGGATCGCGCTCGGACATATGAGGATCCTGCTCAGCGAGAGGGCGAGGATAACTGCGGCCGGCGGAAGGATCTGGGACAGGATAGACGTGCTCCCGATCTTCTCCTCTACGCTGAAAAACTGCCTTGAAACGAAAAGAGACTACACTCAGCGGGGAGCGAAATACCGCGACGACAGATATCTGTTCTTTGCGTTCCCGAATCTCGTGGACTCCCTGCTTGCGATAAAGAATCTGTGCTTCGACAAGAAGAAATACGCGCTTGACGATTATCTCGCCATGGTGAGGAACGGCTGGACGGACGCGGAGATCGCGCGGCTCGACGCCGTGCACAGCCCCGGCTGGGGAATGGGAAACGACACGGCGGACGCGTTCGCCCTGAGACTTCAGAGGGATCTCGGAGAGATACTGAGCGGGCTCGAAGGGGTTTACGGCGGGAAGGTGACGATGGGCTTTCTCGGCTACACCGAGGTAAAGTGGTGGGGAGAAGCCACCCGCGCCACGCCGGACGGCAGACATGACGGCGACTATCTCTCGCAGGGACTGACGCCCTCGAGGCTGAAAAAGATCACCTCAGCAACCTCCCTGATAAAGAGCCTGAGAAGCCTCGACGTCGACCTGATGGGCGGGAACTCCGTGATAAACGTGATCCTGCCGCCGAAAAAGACGACGCTCGACGTCTGTGAAGCCTTCCTGAGGGCGGCGTCGGGCTCCGCGATGCAGTCGCTCCAGCTCAACTGCGCTTCGCTGGAGGATCTGCTCGACGCGCAGAAGCATCCGGAAAAATACCCCGACCTCATAGTGAGGGTGACGGGCTTTTCGGCAAAATTCACAAGCCTCTCCCCCGACTGGCAGAGGGAGTTCATAACGAGAAACTTCTATGAGTGACAAGGATTTACACCGGACGGCGGGAAGGATAACAGAGGTGCGGCCCTTCTCTACCGTGGACGGGCCGGGGATCAGAACGACCGTGTTCTTCAAGGGCTGCAACCTGAGGTGCGCGTGGTGCCACAATCCCGAAACGCAGAGCTTCGACAGGGAGCTGATGCTCCGCCCGGAGCGGTGCGTCGGGTGCGGACTGTGCCGCAGAGTGTGTCCGAACGGGCTGAAAAGCTGCGATCTCTGCGGAGCCTGCGCCGAATATTGCGCCGCCCGCGCCCGCTCCCTCTGCGGAGAAGACACGACCGCCGGGGAGATCTTCGACCGGATAGAGGCGGACCGGAACTTTTACGACGCCTCGGGCGGCGGGGCGACCTTCTCGGGCGGAGAATGCCTGCTGCAGCCGGTATTTCTCGAAGCGCTGCTGACTCTTTGCAAGGGAGCCGGGATCAGCACAGCAGTCGACACCGCCGGAAACGTCGGGAGGGACGTCATAGAGCGGATCGAGCCGCTGACAGATCTGTTCCTCTTCGACTTTAAGTGCTTTTCCGATTCTCTGCACCTGGAGGGCACCGGAAAGGGCAACGTTCTCATAAAGGACAATCTTGCATTTCTTGCCGCAAAGCGCCCCGAAAAGCTGACTGTCAGGATCCCGCTGATCCCGGGCTTCAACGACTCCGACGCGGAGCTCGGCGCAATGAGCCGCTTCCTCGGGGAGCTCGGAGTGATGGACGCCGAGGTGCTGCCCTGCCACACAATGGGAAACGAAAAATACGCCGCGCTCAACAGAGAATCACCGCGTTTCGGATCCTGCTCCGAGGAGCGGGCGGAAGAAGTGAGAAAAAGATACTTTCAGAACTGACCGCGTAAAAGTTCCGCCGTGTCCGGGTTCCGGACACGGCTCAGACTACTGACAAACCCGCCATAT
>JAFTEP010000067.1 GCA_017453605.1 Clostridia bacterium | reverse complement strand
GCCAAAAAGCTCGGCAGGGAGTTATACATCAACAATATGGAGTTCAACTCGGTGGTCCTGGAGGTCGGCAAAGAGAACGCTGTCTGCGATGTTGCGGCGGCTGCTCTGACCGTGGACGACACCAGAAAACAGACCCTCGATTTCTCGGACACCTACTACAAGGCGTCTCAGATGGTCATTGTCAAGGAAGCCGATACTACTTTTGATTCATGCAAGACGGCAGAAGACGTTGAGAAGGTTCTTAAAGGCTTTGATAAATCGAAGAGGGCGGGCGTTCAGTCCGGAACCACCGGTCAGGATTACTGCGAAGACACCGAGGGATTCAGTTTCACCACCAACCCTTACAAAAACGCTTCTCTTGCCGTTCAGGATCTTGTCAACGGCAATCTCGACTTCGTGATCGTAGATGAAGGACCTGCAAAAATAATCAAAAAGACCATGGATAAGGCAGGCTGAAATCCAACTTCTTGAGCCCCGCCGCAAGGCGGGGCTGTTGCTTATTGATGACGGCAGTTTTTTCAGAGGCCTTTTTGGGGGGATTATGACAAAAACAAAAATACTATCTGGGACGGGAACAAAGAACAAAAAAGACTCTGTAGATCTGTTGGTTCTGCTTGCGGTCGTTATCGTTCTCGGCGCGTTGGGATTCGTTGTTTGGAAAGGCAATAATTTCACAAAAAAATGGGAAATCCTTTCCAGGAGCCTTTTTGAACTCGGAGGCGTCAACCACGGATTACGGGGCTTGAAGAATACCGTCATCATTGCCGTCTTAGGACTTGTGATTGGCGTTTTTATCGGCACTCTGATCGCGGTCGCCAAGGTGATTCCGTCATACAGCCGTGCGGTGAGATACCTGCAGAAGTTCTGCGATTTCTACGTTGCGCTCTTCCGCGGGACTCCGATGGTCGTACAGCTTCTTCTCGGCTATTTTATTCTTCTGCCCATGCTCGGGATAACCTTGCCAAAAGAAAACGCGTGTACGCTGATCTTCGGACTCAACAGCGGAGCTTACGTTTCGGAGATAATGCGCGGAGGCATAAACTCGGTGGATCCGGGCCAGACGGAGGCGGGCAGAGCTCTGGGGCTGTCCTTTTCGACCACGATGCTGAAGATAGTCGTTCCTCAGGCGGTGAAGAATATCCTGCCGACTCTCGGGAACGAGTTCATCACTCTGATCAAAGAGACCTCGATCGTCGGATACGTCGGGGCTATGGATCTTTGCGTGGCTTTCCAGAACCTCGGTACGGATTCCTACGAGTATATGATGCCTTATCTTGTTATGGCGTTCATTTACATTATTCTCGTTCTTGTGATCACCCTCCTGATCAGGCTTATGGAAAGGAGGCTTGCGAGAAGTGACAGAAAAAGATCGTAAGCCCATCATAGATATCCGGCACCTCTCGAAGAGCTTCGGCGATCTCGAGGTGCTGAGGGATATTTCGCTCAGCATTTACGAGGGCGAGAAGGTCGTCGTGATCGGTCCTTCGGGAAGCGGCAAATCCACGTTTCTGAGGTGCATCAACTGCATGGAGGACCCCACCTCCGGCTCCATCATCTTTGACGACGTCGACATCGCCGATATGAAGGTCGACATCAACGTCCACAGAGAGCATATCGGAATGGTGTTCCAGTCCTTCAATCTGTTCAACAACAAGACCGTCCTGCAGAACATCATGCTCGCGCCCGTCCACATCCGCACTAAGCGCGCCAAGTCCCTCGGACTCACCAAAGCCGAGATCAAAGCTCAGGCGGAGAAAAAGGCGCGGGAGCTTCTCAAGCGCATCGGACTCGAGGACAAGGCCGACGCCTATCCCTCTACTCTATCCGGCGGTCAGAAACAGCGCATCGCGATTATCCGCGCCCTCGCGATGGAGCCGAGAGTCATGCTCTTCGACGAGCCGACCTCCGCTCTCGACCCCGAAATGGTCGGCGAGGTGCTCGATCTCATCCGCAAGGTCGCCGACGAGGGAATGACCATGGTGATCGTCACCCACGAAATGGGCTTCGCAAGGGAGGTCGGGACGAGGATCCTCTTCATGGACGGAGGAAAGATCGGCGAGGAAGGGGAGCCGGACGAGTTCTTCTCCTCCCCGAAAACGGACCGCGCGAGGGAATTTCTCTCAAAGGTGCTCTGAACAAAAAATCACGCCGCGTACCGGGTCTTCCGGCGCGCGGCGTTTTGTATGCTGTTTATTTATTTCTTCCGGGCGTCAAATCGCTCATTCGCTCAGAGAAAAGACTCTTATCGCCCTCATCACGTCCTCTTTCGTGGCGCGTTCGGCGTCGCGGAGAACGTCGTGGAACTGTCTGTACTGTTTGTTGTTTATCGCCTCCGCTCCCGCCTTCGCCATGAAGGTGTAGTAGTTCACCTTTCTTACGCCCCGGGTGACGACGTCGCGAAAATCCTGCTCGGTCAGACCGGATCCGCCGTGCATCACTATCGGCACTTTGAGTTTAGAGTGTATTTCGCAAAGGCGCTCGAGGTCGAGCTTCGGGGCGCCCCTTGAAAATCCGTGAGCCGTTCCGAAAGCGCAGGCGAGCGCGTCGATCCCGGTCTCGTCGGCAAATTCCGCCGCGGCGTCGGGATCGGTGTATACGGAAGCCTTTACGTTTGTCTGTCCCTCTCTCGGGCCCATCGAGCCTATCTCAGCCTCGACCGACGCGCCGTATTTTGCCGCCTCGTTGACGACCGACCTCGTGTAGAGCACGTTTTCTTCCGCCGGAAGCTCCGAGCCGTCGAACATCACGGAGTTGAAGCCGAGTTCCAGCGCGCGCCTGACGTATCCGAGATCTGTCCCGTGGTCGAGGTGGACGCAGACCGGAACGGCGGCCTTCCGGGCGAACATGAGCATCACCGGCGCGATCTGGTCAATTCTGCTCACTCCCGCTTCCTCGTGGATCTGCGCGTGCATGATCACGACGGGCCGGTTCAGTTCTTCCGCCGCCGACAGGACCGCTCTGAGCGTCGTCATATCGGGCGTGTTGAAGGCGCCGACCGCGATCTTTTTATCTTCGGCGTATTTCAGGATCTCTTTTAAATTGACAAGCATTCACTCTTCTCCTTTGAAAACGTCTTTTTCGGTGAACTCGAATTCGACAGAGGTCGTCTTGCTCTCGTCCGGCTCAAGGAACTTCAGCGTCCCGTTCTTTCTGAGGACGTCCCTGCCGTCCGGAGTGCAGTTCGCGGGCTCGAGCCCGAGAACGTATTCGGTCTTTCCCATCATCTTCCATTCAGTGAAGCACGGCAGAGCCGACTTTCCGTAGCTGATTACGAGCCCCTTCTTTATATCCCCGTTGTAGATCCCGACCTTCGCTTTTCCGCCCGATTCCTTCACGTCGTAATAATAGCAGCGCTCCTCGTATCCCGGCTGCGGTCTTTCCATTTGTAAAGCGGTTTCCATATACTTTCCGGCGTGAGAGTTTCTCGGCGTCACTTTGTCGTTGGGGATGACGACCCTGCTGTTCTCGCTCAGGAGCGGATAGCCCATATTGCAGTGATAAAGGATCATATAGGGCGACGCTGTGTCCGAAAGATTTGTCACTGTGTCCGTCACGGAAAAGTTGTTTTCAGAATATGAAAAGCGGTAGATCCTTTTCATTTCAAGCTTTCTTCCGAAGGGAGCGGCGTCCGACACGGTGAGTCTGACCGTTAGTTCGTTTTCCGTCTCT
>JAFTEP010000066.1 GCA_017453605.1 Clostridia bacterium | reverse complement strand
GCTGTTCATAGAAACGCTCGGCAATCCGAACAGCGACATCCCCGATATCGACGCGGTTTCCGAAATCGCGCACGCAAAAGGGATCCCCGTCGTGACAGACAACACGTTCGGGACGCCGTATCTCGTGCGCCCGATAGAGCACGGCTCTGATATCGTCGTCCATTCCGCGACGAAATATCTCGGCGGACACGGAACGACCCTCGGCGGGATAATCGTCGACAGCGGAAAATTCAACTGGACTCCCGAAAAGTATCCCAATATCGCCGCTCCTAATCCCAGCTATCACGGGGTCTCGTTCACCGCGGCGGCGGGAGCGGCGGCGTTCGTCACCTATATCCGCGCTATCCTTCTCAGGGACACGGGAGCCGCAATCTCTCCGTTCAACGCATTTTTGCTGCTGCAGGGAGTGGAAACCCTCTCGCTGAGACTCGAACGCCACGCCGAGAACGCGAAGAAGGTAGTGGAATACCTCTCAAAGCATCCGAAAGTGGAAAAAGTGAACCATCCTTCCCTGCCGGATCATCCTCAGCACGAACTGTATAAGAAGTATTTCCCGAACGGCGGCGCTTCGATCTTCACGTTCGATATCAAGGGCGGACAGGAGGAGGCCTGGAAGTTCATAGACGCGCTGAAGATATTCTCGCTTCTGGCAAACGTCGCAGACGTGAAATCGCTCGTGATACACCCGGCGTCGACGACACACTCTCAGCTCTCCGAAAAGGAGCTCGAGGCTCAGGACATCCACCCGAACACCATAAGGCTCTCCATCGGCACAGAGCATATCGACGATATAATCGCCGATCTCGAAAACGGATTCGCCGCGCTGGGTTAAGCCGAAAAACGAAAGAATAAACTTAAATTTATTAAAGGAGAACAAAGTCATGTCAAAGATCTACAAAGGAACTCTCGGTCTCATCGGAAACACTCCACTGGTGGAGGCTGTCAACTACGAAAAGGAAAACGCCCTGGAGGCGACGCTTCTCGTGAAGCTCGAATACTTCAATCCCGCCGGGAGCGTCAAGGACAGGATCGCGAAGGCGATGATCGAGGACGCGGAAGAAAAAGGCCTTCTGAAAGCGGACTCCGTGATAATCGAGCCGACCTCGGGAAACACCGGCATAGGACTCGCATCTATCGCCGCCGCGAAGGGATACCGCATCATACTAACGATGCCCGAAACGATGAGCGTCGAGAGAAGGAACATCCTCAAGGCGTACGGCGCCGAGATCGTTCTCACAGAGGGCGCGAAGGGTATGAAGGGCGCTATAGCGAAGGCGGAGGAATTGGCAAAAGAGATCCCGAACAGCTTCATCCCCGGGCAGTTTGTAAATCCGGCAAACCCCGCGATACACAGAGCGACCACGGGTCCCGAGATCTGGAACGACACCGACGGAAAGGTCGATATCGTCGTCGCGGGAGTCGGCACCGGCGGTACGCTGACCGGCGTCGGGGAATTCCTGAAATCCAAAAACGCGGGCGTGAAGATCGTCGCGGTAGAGCCGGAGACCTCCCCCGTCCTCTCCGAGGGCAAAGCCGGACCTCACAAGATCCAGGGCATCGGCGCGGGCTTCGTTCCGGACGTATTGAACACGAAGATCTACGACGAGATAATAAAGGTCGCAAACGACGACGCTTTTGCGGCTTCAAAGCTGCTCGCAAGAAAAGAGGGTATATCGGTCGGAATATCATCCGGCGCGGCTCTGTTCGCGGCGACAGCTCTTGCAAAACGCCCCGAGAACAAAAATAAGATCATCGTCGCGCTTCTTCCCGACAGCGGCGACAGATACTACTCCACACCCCTTTTCACGGAATAAAAAAACGAATAAAAACTCATTCGCCCGGCATCAAAAGCGCCGGGCGAAAGCGATTTGTAAACAAATTGTTAAATGTAACCAGGATTATTGAACAGGAAGGGAAAATGTGATAAAATAAAACGCTTATAAAAATACACACACGGCTTTATGGTGACAAGTGGTCGGGCAAAACCCGTCTTGCTCCGGAGCTGTGGTGGAAAAACCAAAGGAGGACATAAAAATGTCTGTAATCTCAATGAAGCAGCTGCTGGAAGCAGGCGTGCACTTCGGCCATCAGACCAGAAGATGGAACCCCAAAATGGCGGAATACATCTTCACCCAGCGCAACGGTATCCACATCATCGACCTTCAGAAGACCGTGAAGAAGCTCGGCGACGCGTATAACTACGTCAGAGAGCTTTCCCAGGAGGGCGGCACCATCCTTTTCGTCGGAACCAAAAAGCAGGCTCAGGACGCCATCAAGGAAGAGGCCGAGCGCTGCGGGATGTACTTCGTGAACGTCCGTTGGCCGGGCGGAATGCTGACCAACTTCAAGACCATCAAGAAGAGCATCGCAAGGCTCAACTCCCTCCACAAGCTCGAGGCTGACGGCACTTTCGAAATGCTTCCCAAGAAGGAAGTCCAGGCTCTCAAAAAAGAAAGAGACGATCTCGAAAAGAACTACGGCGGCATCAAAGAAATGCATCAGCTCCCCTCCGCCGTGTTCGTCGTCGACCCCAAGAAGGAAAGAAACGCCGTTCTCGAAGCGATCAAGCTCGGAATTCCGATCATCGCGATCGTCGACACCAACTGCGATCCCGATGAGATCGACCACATCATCCCCGGCAACGACGACGCGATCCGCGCGATCCGCCTCATCGTCTCCGTCATGGCCGACGCCATGATCGAAGGCAAGGAAGGCGAGCAGACCGCCGACGTGAGCACGAGCGAAGAAACCAAAGCCGCAGAGGCCGCCGAAGTCGTCGAAGAGATCAACGCCGAGGGCGCCGCTCAGTAAATAATAGTCAAGAAGAGAGGATAATAATATGACAATCACCGCAAAGGACGTCGCCGCTCTGAGAGCGAAGACCGGCGTCGGCATGATGGAATGCAAGAAAGCCCTCGTCGAAGCCAACGGCAACGAGGAAGAAGCGATAAAGCTCCTCAGAGAAAGAGGGATCGCCGTCGCCGCGAAGAAGTCCACGAGGATCGCCGCTGAGGGCGTCGTCGACATCGCCTACTGCGACAAGTGCAACAAGGCCGCGATAATCGAGGTCAACACCGAGAGCGACTTCGCCGCCAAGAACGAGAAGTTTGCCGCTTTCGTGAAGGATCTGCTCAAGGTCCTGCTCACCAAGCAGCCCGCCACCCTCGAAGAGTTCCTCAAGACCGATTTCGACGGCTCCATGGACGTCGAAGCCGCCGTCAAGGACAAGATCTTCACCGTCGGCGAGAACATCAACATCCGCCGCTTTGAGATCATCGACGGACCCGTCAGCACCTACGTTCACGGCAAGGGCTCGATCGGCGTCGTCGTCAAGATGAGCGCCGCCTGCGACGATCCGAGATTCGCCGAGGCCGCAAAGAACATCGCCCTGCAGATCGCCTCTATGAACCCCTCCTACCTCGACAAGGCGTCCGTTCCCGAGAGCGTGATCGCAAACGAGAAGGAAGTCATCACCGCGCAGATCAAGAACGATGAAAAGAACGCTAACAAGCCTGACGCGGTCATCGAGAAGATGACGATCGGCAAGCTCAACAAGTTCTTCATCACCAACTGCCTGATGCTCCAGGAATATGTCAAGGAAGACGATATCAGCGTCGAAAAGTATCTTGCGAACGTCTCCAAAGAGATCGGCGTTGAAGTTAAGCCCGTGTACTTCGTCCGTTATGAAAAGGGCGAGGGCCTCGAGAAGAAGAACGAAAACTTCGCAGAAGAGATCGCAAAGCTCACCAACAAATAATCAGTTCTCCCCCGCCCCTGCGCCGCGAGTCGCGGCGCAGGGGCTTTTTCTCTCTGACGGACAGTTGTGAACGATCACTTTTTTTTTATTAACACGGCGAAAAAAATTCAAAAAAGCACTTTACAAACGTGAGTTTTTTTGATATAATATCCGCGTTGCCGAAAAGAGAAGGTTTGACGTTTCTTTTTGACTGAAAATTGAATACGGGCCTGTAGCTCAGTTGGGAGCCCGAAGGACATCCTTACACACCCCACAACTTCATACAATTGACAAGGGCTTGTAGCTCAGTTGGGAGAGCGCCGCGTTCGCAACGCGGAGGTCAAGGGTTCGAATCCCTCCAGGTCCACCACATCAAAAGAACCAGATTGATGCATCATATCAATCTGGTTCTTTGATAATAAGTATTTATTTGTGCTACATAATACCATATAAGGAGTAACGAATGTCAAACAAATCTAAAGGGACAAAGTATGAAAAATATATTGAAAGAATCTGTAGATCTATTCAATCTTACAATTGCTTCAAGTTGATAGAATTATCACAGAACAAAATAATAACAGGCAATTCTGGTGTCGAACATCAAATTGATGTGTACTGGGATTTTATATTTAACTCGATTCGTTATAAATATATTTTTGAATGCAAGGATTATGAAAGCAAAATCTCAAAAGATAAAGTTGCTACGCTTGAATCTATTTCAAGAGACATACCAAATTCAATTCCCGTTATTGTTTCAACAAAAGGATTTCAATCTGGAGCCCAAGCATATGCAAAAGCAATGGGAGTTTTTCCTTTCATTTGTAGAGAATTAACTGACGATGACTGGCAAAATAGAGTCAAGGTATTTGAGATACAATTGATTGTGGTTTGCAATCCGCATGTAAACATTCGTGTAGAATATAACGACGAATTGCATAATAATAGCAATAAAAAAAGCATCAGTTTAACTAATCTTAAAGAAACCATACTATATGATTATGAAAAAAATGTTGAAATTTCAATATTTGAATTTGCTAAAGAATGGCTAAAATCGAGTTGTGAAGATAGGCATGAAAGTTTTCATTTTAAAAATGCTTATCTAATTTGCGAACCGGAAGACCTTAGAATTAGAATTTCCAATCTGATCATTAGTGTAAGCTATGAGAAAACTGAAGAAACAATTTCAATTGATGGAGATGATTTTATTCAAGGACTAATTATTGATGTTATGGAGAATCAAAAAGCAATTGTTTACAATAACGGGCTAATAAAACAAGTAGATTAAGTGCTTATTATACTTCATTGGCGATAGAAATCTTCAATTCATCGTTTTCGTAAGGCAAAAGCCCGTCTGCTCAATCGAACAGACGGGCTTTTCTATGCCTTTCGTTATGCGGTTTTCGGTAATGCGACAAGTTCTTCTGTCTCGGGTTCTTTTTCAGCGATCCCCTCAAAGAACTGACTGATATTGAAGTTGAATTCGATATTCAGCTCGTACCCATTGAAAACGTCGATGCGAGTAATCATCGCGTTTACGATCATCTTTTTCGCTTCAAAGCTTGCGCTGTCGTAAAGTTCCGACCACGAAATGATTTCATCGTAGCTGTCGCTGAGATCTTTCATCAAAATCTGCTTTTCAGCCATTTCGCGTTCCGCAGTCGCGCAGAGACTTTCAAGTTCACGCACTTTTACATCGGTCTCGTTTACAAGACCGGAGAGAAGCTCCGGCGAGTACGCGCTTTCTCCCTGAATGGATTTTATGACTTCCGCCTTCAGCTTTGAG
>JAFTEP010000065.1 GCA_017453605.1 Clostridia bacterium | reverse complement strand
GTTCCGTTATTGTAAGCTTTTGCTTTATTGGCAACTTTGAGAACAGAAACACTAAGTGTGCCGTTGTTTCTTAATTCAGCATTAGACCAAGAAGAAGACAGAAACCCGTATACGATATCCAAAGTGCCGATTATAGAAACGTGTGCATCTTCAGGGATCGTCAGAGTCTTGTCTTTTACAGTGAAATCCGCATTTATTCGTCCGTTCACCGTATAAATAGAGTCTTTCAAAATGTAGTCGCTGGCATTACGGAGAGTTGTATTGGAAGAAATAGAATAGGCCCACCCTTGATGGGTACTTTCAAAGAGAGAGGCCCTTTCTTGCGCGGAAACGGCCTGAGCCGCCGCTTTGGCAGATTGGATCATCAGGCCGTAAATGTCTTTTCCTTCGTACTGATTCTGGTAATGGATGATCGGCGTGTGGATCGTGGCAACTCCGGCTTTCACCATTACGTAATACTTTATGGCGGTGCTGTAGGCGATCTGTCTTTTGATCGTATTGCCCAAAAGATCCAAAGAAGAAAGCGAAAAACGGTCGACCTCGAACCGTATCTTTGCGATCTGACCGATAAGGTCAAAAAATGTTAGGTTGCTTCCCATTTCCACCGTAACGGTTTCTTGTACTATTTCATTGGTGTCCGGGTCCACATATTCGATCGTGCAGTCAGTATAGTTTCCTCTTTCGCACTCCAGAAAGTATTCGTAGATCTCGCCGTATGGGTCCACGCCGTTTGCGATGTTTTTGAGCGCCTCGATAGCCAGCTCGTTGATTTTGACGTAGGCTTGAAACATTGCCTCATATTCGGAGACCTTATTGGAGAGAAAAGGCGCGGCCAAGAAGGAGGAAGCCTTTTGTTCAAGCCCCTGCCCGAGAAAATAGGAATACGCCTGCAGGATCTTGAAGGTCATTACGTCGTCGTATTTCGGAATGGTCCAAAGACTGAAAATAAAATTCTTGATCTCTTTGACGACGATGGAGATCTCCCTGTACACGGGGATTGCGTACGAGACCATTTTATCAAAAAGCTTTCCCAGTTTGTCCAGCGCCCCTGTCCTCACGTAGGTGTCCAGAAAATATGTGACGGCGCCGCCGTCCAGCTGGTTTTTCAGCCGCGTCATTCCGTATTTCAGGATGTTGTCTTCACTCTGCGTCGCGACGATATCGTCAACGATCTCCTTGCTGACGTCTGCTATGATGATCGCCGCGATAAACGATTCTGCGATCTTGATTCCGTTATCCAGAGTGGAAAAGAGATCCGTTATCTTGATCCCCTCATACTCCAGCTGGTTCACGATGCGCACGATCTCCGTATCTCCGTACCATTCAAGAACGGAAACGTCGTTCAGATACCATTCCTCGCAGATGAGATACTTTACAAACTCATCCAGGGACACAATCTGTGAGTCGGAAAGATAAGATATAGAGCCGTCTGCTTCTTTGATTCCGATTTGGTTGTTCTGGAAAATGTAAATATCTTCGCTGCCAACGGAAAAAATGTCCCCTTCGTGAATGGTCAAAATGTCCCCGTTGAACTCTCTGTAATACTTTCCGCGGTTATCTTTATAGAATTTGTAGGGGTTCGTCTTAACGATATCCTCGAGCTTGTCGAAGCAAAGACGCAGTTCGCTGACGACTTTTCCGACCTTTCCGTATTCTTCCAGAAAATCGGATTCATAGGTGCCCTCGGCAAGGGAGAGCATCCATTTTTTATTTGCATTATCTATGGCTTTATTGACGTCAATGTCGGTAACACCGAGCGTGTCCGAAATGAAATTGCCAAGGGCGGATGGCGAGGTGACGAGATCCATCGCGTGTTCCAGCGCGGTCCCGATAACAGCGGGGCTGTTTGCATATTGACCGTAAACAGTATCGAAAAGATTGTTCGTGGCGGTCCTGTATTGCTGAAAATACGTATTATTGATTAAAAAGGTTGGATAGCCGTAAAACAGATCCGAATAGTAGACTTTTATTTCATCTTCTTCCGCTTGAGCGAATATGACTGCATTCGGCCCGATTATTGCCGAAATCGAAAGAACGAAACATAAGACTTTTACAAAAAACCTTTTCACGATAATTCCTCCGTAGATAGCGGATCAGTATTTGAGTATATCAAAATGTGATAAAAAACGAAATATCAAGAAAACAGCCGGATCAAAAGCACACTAAAACATTTTACCATATTTTATATAAAGAAGTCAAGCTTTTTTTTGAATTTTCAACTGCTACAACTCTTTTTTCAAGTCTTACACAAAAATCGCCGCCGGTTTTTTCCGGCGGCGGTTGTGTTCTGTTCTTTTTTGTTCTTTTTTTCGTTCGTTACTCACTGTCTCACGGTTATCCCCGACGCGCTGACCGTGACGGTCAGGCTGCCGTCGGAGGTCAGGTAGGTTTTTGCGTTCGCCTTTTTCAGTGCGTTCAGGATCTCTTCGTCCGGCGGGTTTTTGTCGGAGCAGGTGATGAGGGCGTACCCGGGGCTTGAAAGTTATATCATCCTTTCCGATCCCGCCTCTGCCTGACCGTGGTGAGGGATTTTCAGCAGGTCGCATTTTGTGATGACTCCCTGCTGTTCAAGCTCCGTCATCCTCTCGTCGAGCGCGTCCGCGAGGAAAATGAGCTTTTTGCCCTCGAATTCCAGCACCGCGGCGAGCGAGGAGTTGTTGGAGTCGTCGCGCGGGTATTTATCCCGGGACGGGGGATAGAGCGTTATCGAAAGCGCGTCCTGAGTTATCCGCGTGATCTCCTGCACCTTTTTCTGCTCTCTTGTTCCGAGCGCGCCGATGAAGGCCTTGTATTCGTCGGAATCCTTTTTTCTGTCGTTCGTGTAGACGTTTGCGACTTCGATTCTTCCGAGCAGTCCCGCCGCTCCTCCGACGTGATCCTTGTCGAAGTGGGTTATTATAAGATTGTCGACTTTCTTCACGCCGTTATCTCTAAGCGCGTCGATTATCTTCCCGGAATCCTCCGCTTCTCCCGTGTCGATAACGGTGCAGCCGTTTTTTGTCAGCACGACAAAACAGTCCGCTTTTCCGACTTTCAGCGCGAGGATCTTCAGATTTTCCTCTGGCTCTGAACACGAAAAGACGCATAAGACCGTCAGTATTGCCGCGGCGATCAGGGCGAACTTTTTCAACATCTTTTTCTTTCCTTTTCTTTTTTTGTTAAGTACATTATATTTTAAGCGCGCAGTTTTGTCAATCGTTCGCGCCGAAAAACTCCCTCAGCCGCCCGAAAAAGTCCTTTTCTGCACCCTTTGCCGCTTCCGCCCTCGCCGAAACGAGCCGCGCGAGCTCGAGCTTTGTCATCTTCTCCTCCGGAAGCAAAAGCACAGGCTCTCCGGCGTCCGGATCTGCTTCTCTCAGGACTCTCTGCGCCTCTTCCGCTTCGATCAGTTCGTCGGGAGCGAAGATGAAGTTTGAAAATCCGTCCTTCTCCGGCTCGAGAGAGGTGTATCTGTACAGATCTATCGCCGCCTTGTGATCCGGCGAATCCTTCATGTCGGCAAAAAACAGATTGTTGAAGGGCTTTTCGACATTCACGTTCACCTTCGCCGTCCGAGAGACGCCACCCTCGCCTTTGAGTCTATAGGTGAACGAGTCTTTCCCTTCAAATCCCGTTTTCGGTCTGTAGATCGCCGTCCGACCCGACAGAGTCAGCACGCCGTTTTGCGGCGCGCTCATTATCTCGACTCCGTCCGAAGCGCTCAGCGTCACCGGGATCATCACGTCTCGGTACGTTTTCAGATCTATATCCCCGCACTCGGGCGGCGTCGGATCGGCGCAGACGTTTATCACGCATTCGAGCGCGGAAGAGTTCGTCCGGGATGCGTCCTTGAAGAAAAAGCCCGCCGTTCCCTCGGCGCCCGGCGCGCTGTATATCATTTTCGGGAGCATATCCGTCTTTATAGGCTGATCCGTTTCGAGCGGCACCCCGTTGAGAGTGAGTTCTCCGCTGACCGGCAGGGTCAATAGGACGACGTGCTCCGTCCCATCCCCGAGAAGGCTTATAAATTCGTCCTTCCGGAAGCCGGCGGATCCGGCGGGGGAGAGCGATTTATAGAGCTTCGTCTTTGCCCGGATTATTTCTATCGCCGGCGAAACGTCGGCTGAATATTCCGCGTCCGCCGCGAATGACAGCGCAAGGATCGCGGCGCAG
>JAFTEP010000064.1 GCA_017453605.1 Clostridia bacterium | reverse complement strand
TCCCCATAACAGAAGGAACACCCTGCTTTTTTCGAGAGGTTTTGAAAGAAAGCCCGAAAAGAGACCTATAAGTCCCCAGGCGACCATCTGGAACGGCGTCCAGGGTCCCTGGCCGAAAAAGAAGTTAGATACGAGTGCGGACGAGGCTCCGCAGAGAAATCCGGCTTCCGGCCCGAAATACATTCCCGTGAGGATAACTATCGCGCTGACCGGCTTGAAGAACGGAATGAGTCTTCCGACTACGGCGAGCGCGGACAAAATGCTGACGCTCACAAGCCTTCTGCTGCCGGTCTTTTTCTTCTCGAAGCCGCTGACAAAAAGGACGAAAGCCAGTAGGGCGAGAGCGAGAGCTGCGAGCCAGTACTGCTTGTTGTCCGGCAGGAACGCAGCAGCCGCGAGAGTGAGCGGCACGAGAAAGAAAGGGATGAATTTTCCAAGAAATCCGCGCAGTTTTTTGTTTTCTATGACGATCATTTCTTTCTCCCGTTCAGGCGGCACAGCGCCACGCAGTCGTCTTCAGTCACGGCGTTTTCGAAGAAGCCTTCCGTCATTCTCGAAACGGACGTGGTGTAGAATCTGTTGCCGGAAAAGAAGTCGCGCGTCTCTTCTGAACAAACTGTCTTGCCCCGGAAGATCAGGGCGCATCTGTCGGCTGTCATAGCGGAAAACTCGAGGTCGTGGGTGACGCAGACGATAGTCATGCCGGAAGATTTCAGCCTCTTCAAAAGAAGCGAAAGCTTGTTTTTTGTCAGGTTGTCGAGACCTTTCGTGGGTTCGTCGAGAAGGAGTATCTTCGGTTCGTGTGAGAGGGCTTTAGCGAGCGCTACGAGCTGCATCTGTCCGCCGGAAAGATCGAAGGGGTGTCTGTTGTAAAGTATGGAAAGATCCGCTCCGAGGAGCTTTTCTCCTTTTTCGCAGCCCTTCAGTTCTTCTTTTACAGTGGAATATAGAAAACATTCGGTCACGTCCTGCGGAAGGAGCGAGATCACGCCTTTATATAATGCCGCGCCGTGATCCTTTGGCTTTTTTGAAAAGATCTTCACTTTTCCGGACGAAGGCTTCAGAAGCCCTGCGGCGACAAGGAGCGCGGTGCTTTTCCCGGAACCGTTCGGTCCGTGGATACATAAGATCTCCCCTTCATCAGCGCTCAGTGACAGACCGTCGAGAACGTCGGCCTTTTCGTTTTTGAAAGTGAAAAAAACGTCTTTCAGTTCGAGCGCGACAGCGCCGGCGGTTATATTTTGCGGAGCTTCAACGTTCTTTTTGTCGTTCAGGAAAGTGTTGACTATATACCCCTTCCCTTCTTTGACCGAAAGCGGCGCTTTTAGATCGTCATTATCCGATTCAAGTCTGTTGAAGATCCTCGCGGGTGTCGGGAGAAGAGCGGAACCCGGTGTGTTTTTCAACATGACTGCGGCGTTTTTCGGTTCGTCCGAGAGGGAGATCCTGCCGTTTTCCATCAACGCCAGAAGATCGCTAACGGCAATGAAGCTGTCGAGACGGTGTTCCGCGACAATAACAGTAAGTCCGAGTTCGCGGTTCAGTTTGACGAGCCTTGCGACGAATTCCTCGGCGGAGACAGGGTCGAGCATAGACGTGGGCTCGTCGAGCAGGATGATTTTGGGTGAAGTGACGAGCACCGACGCCAGGTTCACGATCTGCTTCTGACCGCCTGAGAGTTCGTTCACGTTCTTATCAAACCAGCCCGTGATCCCGAAAAAATCCGCGATCTCGCAGGTCCTGCGGCGTATAAGCGACGATGTGAGCCCGAGGTTTTCGGCGCAGAAAGCGAGTTCGTGCCAGACCTTATCGGTGACAAGCTGCATATTGGGGTCCTGCCCCACGAAACCTATCAGCGAAGCGCCCTCTTTCGGAGTAAGAGAGTCTCTTTTTTTGCCGAAAAGCATAACTTCGCCTTTCTCCTCTCCTGCCGGGACGAGCTGAGGCTTCAGAAGCCTCAGAAGCGTTGACTTTCCGCTTCCCGTCCTGCCGCAGAGCGTGACGAAACTGCCCTCCGGAACGCCGAAAGTGTCGACGTTGACGGCGGGTGTATCACAGAGAGGATATGTGAAGCGAAGGCCGTCTATTTTAATTATATCCATTTCAGACCTCCGCCTGAAGTTTAAACTTCGTTCTTTTCAGTTTCTCAGCCGCACCGAAAAACAAAGGAACGTGACAGATGACGGCATAAAAGACAAGCCCGAGCGTTTTATATGCAGATGACTTAGCAAAAGTGATAAACGGAAAAAACGAAGTCGCAAACTTTCCCGAAAAAGAACAGAAGAAGACAAGAGCCGCAAGGATAACCGTCACGGCACAGAAAACGGCGTCGTTTTTAGAAAAGTGACGGTCTGAAAAATACGTGCGTCTCGCGCAGCCGTAGCCGCGGGCTTCCATACTGTCGGCGGTGACTACGCCGTGTTCGAGCGCCCAGGTGACCAGAATGGAAAACACCTTCATCTCGCCCTTTATGCGGTCTATGACGTTTTCGTCGGAATAGAGACCGAGAGCTTTTTGCGTCCTTCTTACTGAGGCGAGCTTTTTAGCAAAAGCCGGAACGAATCTTAAGGACATCGAAACGACGAGCGCGAATTTTGCTGAAAGAACCGAGAGAACGACGAGCCATTTGTCGGACGTCATCAGTACGCTGAAACCGCCGAACCAGATGATGACGGAAGAGATCACAAAGCCCGTCAGAGCTCCGTAGAGAACGGATTCGAGAGTGACGGGAGAGTTGTTGAAAAAGAAGAGCACCGTCAGTCCGTCATGATTTATCAGGGGATTCAACATGGCGAGCATCAGCGGGAAAAAAGCAGAGGCGGCAAGTTTCGGAAAGCTGAACGTGCCGCTCGTGATCCAAAAACTCAGAGCGCCTGAAAAGCAGATGAGCGCGACAAGAAAGCCCGGAGATACAGCCGCCGGACCGACACAGCAAATAAACCACAAAAACAATGCTCTCGGATCGAGCCTGTCAAGCCGTTTCATTCTGCACCAGATCCTTCCCGAGTTCGAGCGTATACATCCATTCGACGACGTCGCCGTCGCTTAGTTTATATTCACGGCAGCCGTATTTTGCCTCAACCCCGTTTACGTGGTAGATCCAGCCGGAAAGCTCGCCGAATTTGAGTTCGTATATTGATTCTATCCCGGCGACGTAGCTGCCTCTCAGATCGAGCCGAAGCTGTTTTTCCTTCGCGGCGCGAACGAGAAGATCGTAAACGGTGTCGTTTTCGTATATGTCAAAACTGCACGGAGCGAGGATCTCGCCGTTTTCCCAGACCACAAGATCGGATTTGCCGACTATCTTTTCGCAGTTTATGGAAAGGGTCACCGTCCCCGTCTTTTCGGCGGTTTGGTTTTCGGCTTTATAATAATTCTCAACGCTCGAAAAGTTGGTGAAAATGATGAGAAAGACGGCGACTGCACAGATAATGATAACGAATAGAAAGTTCTTTGGATTTCTTTTTTTCAGTATGAATAATACCGCGCAAAGAATAAGAGAGGCAGCGCACACACATATTATAGCAGGCAGCTTATATGATCCGGGATCGGTTAGAGTCGCGGACGAAGGCGGAGCCGAGGAAAGAGAATCGGTAGATGACGGTGCCACAGAAGGAACAGTTTGGAGAGGCGTCGTATCGACTTCCGGCGAAGAAAGTGCAAGTTCCCAGACGGAAACGCCTTTTTCAAGGCTGATGAGCGCAAGGAGCGCCTGGCTCGCAGCGGAGAAGCTGAATCCGCCGCCGACTGAGTGAGAGAACAGACCGTCTGCATAAAAGACACTGAGCGCGTCGAGAACGTCAGAGCCGTTTTTTATAAAATCTTCTTTACTTTAGGGATCATAACCGTGGGCGACGAGAGCCAATATGACCTGAGAGAGGCTTTCGCAGTTTTCCTCTCCGAAGCTTTTGAAGCCGCCGTCTTCGAGTTGTTTTGAAGCAAGACAATCGAAAGCTGCTTTTGAGGCTTCTTCATAATCTTCGCCCGAGAGAGCCTGCAGAGCCATCGCTGTGACGTCGACGTCGGAAACTTCTCCGAAGATCGACCAGCCGCCGTCCGAATGACGAAGTGAAAGAAGCTTTTCCCTCAGTTTATCTCCGTCGGGGATGATCCCGTCGTCAGCGAGGTGGATCGCGTAAATAAGGCTCATTATCCCCTTTTCTTCGGGCTCTTCGGGAACGTAAACCGAAAGAGTCCCGGGTTCGGCACCGAGACGGGAAAGAACGTGTATTATATACTGCACCGTTGCGGGAGACAGACTTGAAGCGGACCCGGAGAGCTTTTCGAGGGCCGAAGAAACGTAAACAGAAAAATCGAGTTCGGGATGAAGCGCGGCGGCGGCAAGGACGACGTTCTCCGCGCCCGCGCCGACCGAGGCTGAAAGACTTTCGTCGATCCAGCCTTGCAGCGAATCAAATCCCGACTGTTTTGCAAACGCCGTCAGAACTTCATCTGAAGCGGGAAGCTCCCGTGCTTCGGCCGCTGCGGGGATCAGCAGACAGAAGCACAGGAGCAAAGCTAAAATTTTAGATCTCATTCTTCCTTCTTACGGAGAATCCGATTATTGAAATAATTGCGGCAATTATAACTGCTGCCGAGATCACGACGGTTCCGTCGGCTGTCACGGGCGCAACGGATGCCGCGGGGGCGGGAGCGCTCGAGTTGACTGCATCGGACACCGGAGCAGCTTCTGTTGTCGGAGCGGGTGCAGCTTCGTTTACTGTGAGTTTCATAATAGGTGCGACGAGGATCCTCGATTCGTCGAGAGCGCTGATGATATACGATCCTTTCTTGTCAAGAGTGATCGTCGCTTTACCTTCGGCGTCGGTCTTGATCCCGGTCGCTTCTCCGTCAACGGTGATGGTCGCGCCTTCGAGCGGAAGTGAAACGGGGTTCCACTGCTCGTCGTAGCCGCTGACAACGAGAGTCAGTGCGAGTTCTTCGCCGGCGTCGATCTCGTCAAAAGATTTTTCAAAATGGCTGAAAGCGTCGGAAAAACCGACTGTATCGGTGTAGACGAAGGCATGGAGAACGTCACCGTCTTTTACCTGGTCGGACAGACCGCCTGCGGCGACGTTGTTCAGGTAGTAGAAGCAGTTGACTCCGCACTCGACTCCCCAGAGCTTGTCGATCCTCGGACCCCAGGATTCGACGACGGTCGCGAATCCTGCTTCAGAGCCGCCCTCGAACAGAGCGTCGTGAGCGCAGACGAACGCGTCGTAGATCGTGAGAACAAGATCGCCGTCAACGTCGGTGACGCTGACCTTTTCGAGTTTTGCGGGAACGTCGGTCGGCGAAACGGAGACAGTCACGAAAACTTCGGCGACGGGCAGGACTGTCAGCTTCAAAAACGGAGCGACGATGATCCTTGATCCGTCGGCCGCGCTGATGATGTGTTCGCCTTCGCCGTCGAGGGTAATAACGGCTTTGCCCTCGGCGTCGGTAGTGATCTGAGTGACTTCGTCGTCGATGATTATTGCCGCGCCCTCGACGGGAGTCACGACGGGGCTCCAGTTCTCGTCAAATCCCGCGCTGTAAAGCGTGAGAGTATATTCGGCGCCCGGTTCGGTCGTATCGAACGTGTTCTCAAACCACATGAATGCGTCGGAATAAGCGACCGTGTCGTTTATGACGTATGCGTGAAGAACGTCGCCGTCCTTGACGGGATCGGAAAGTCCTCCGGCAAGCGCGTTGTTGAGATAGTACATATAGGAACCGTTGTTTTCAACGCCCCAGAGCTTCACTATGGACGTGTACTCACCGACGGAAACTGAATATCCGGCGTCGGAACCGCCTTCGAACAGAGCGTCGTGAGCGCAGATAAACGCGTCGTTGATGGTGAGCGTCCCGTCGGAATCTGCATCGCTGACGGCGATCTTCTCGAGAATTACGGGGACGTCTGTCGGGGACAGAGAGATCGTCACGTATACTTCGGCGGTCTCGTCCGCGAGGACGACTGCGCCGCAGGCGACCATGCAGAACACGAGAAGCAGGCTGATAAACTTTTTCATGATTTCTTTTCCTCCGGAATCTTTACTGAAATTTCCCGCGCCTCGAGCCTTCTGGCCCTTTTTGCGCGGGCTCTTCTCAGGCGGTTGAGATCCTTTCGGCTCACTTCTCTGGGCGGCTTGATCCCCGCTGCCTCCAGAGCTCTCGGCCAGGGACCGAGAAAAGCCTTTACAGCCACAACCTCTTCCGTCGTAAAATCGCTTCGGCAAACGTATCCTTTTTGTCCCGACTCTTCCCTTTTTCGCTGTGCGGCTTTAAGAAGCTCTATGCAGTCTGTTTTAGTGTACTTTCCCATAAAGTCTCCTTTAAAAGCTGACAAGCAAAAGAAAAAAAGCGTCGGCTGACGCTTTGAACGGATTTTTGACGCGTGACGAACTCTTTTCAGCAACGCAAAAAAACTCAGAAGCTTTTGCTGCTGAAAAACGTTCGGCGCGTCATTCTTGCCCAAAGACGTCAGAAAAAGATCTGAAACCGAAGATCTGCGGCAAGTGTTCCGACTCGGGGAGACCCCCTCACGGTAATGGCAGTTGCGTCGGCTTTGCACCGAACTTCCCTCTGATCCGCCTAAGCGGAGCCGCAAACCTTTTATTCGATTTGCAAAAATTATACCATCACATACGTTTTTTGTCAATAGCGGGAGAAAGAAAAAAGAAAAGAGCCCGTCGCAAATGACATAGGGCTCTGAAGCGCCGTTATTATTTTGGCAGTTTTCTGTATATGCCGAAATCGCGGACCTTTTCGCGGTGAAGATGCTGTTTGACGCGGTTTTTTTCGCAGTTTTTGCTGACGAGTTTTGAAATGAGGGCAATCTGAGACTTGTCGAGATACTTTCTTCTTGCCCTCGCGGTCAGAGGACGGACTCCGCTCTTTTTTTCTGCCGGATCGGGCTCTTCCCCGCTTTTGACGAAGGCGTTCAACTGATCGAGCCTTAAAACCTTTTCTGTCGTTCCGGAAAATCTGACGTTCTTGGACGTGAAAACGATGATCCCCGTCACGCGAACGCCGCTGAGTGAATCTTCTTTTGAGATCAGGCTTTCGAGCGCCTTTTTA